>JAITWR010000183.1 GCA_031285165.1 Novosphingobium sp. | reverse complement strand
GGCCTTGTCATGTGCATGGGCAAGGGTGGCGTCGGCAAGACGACCGTGGCGGCGGCTGTGGCTGTCGAGCTTGCCGCCCGCGGCCATGAGGTGCTGCTGACGACGACTGACCCCGCCGCCCACCTCCTCGAAACCCTTGGCGAAACCTTGCCGCACCTCAGCGTCAGCCGCATCGACCCGGCGGTGGAGACGGCGCGCTATCGCGAGCATGTGCTGGAAACCAGGGGCGCAGGGCTCGATGCCGAGGCGCGCGCCATGCTGGAAGAGGATTTGCGCTCCCCCTGCACCGAGGAGATTGCAGTCTTTCAGGCCTTTTCCAAGGCGATCCGCGAAAGCACGCGGCAATTCGTGGTGATGGACACGGCGCCCACCGGCCACACGCTGCTGCTGCTCGACGCCACCGGCGTCTATCACCGCGACATCATGCGCCACGCGGAGCCCGGCGCGGGCCGCATGGTGACGCCGATGATGCGGCTGCAAGAGCCCGAACAAACCAAAGTCCTGATCGTCACCCTGGCGGAGACGACGCCGGTTCTCGAAGCCGCCCATTTGCAGGAGGACTTGCGCCGCGCGGGCATCGAGCCCTGGGGCTGGGTGGTCAACGCGAGCCTGGCGGCGGTGGATACCGATCACCCGTTGCTGCGGGCGCGGGCAGTGGCCGAGCGCGGACAAATCGAGGCGGTTCGCACCCGGCACGCTCACCGCTATGCCGTCGTGCCGATGCAGGCGGAGGAGCCTGTCGGCGCGACGAGGCTGCGGGCTCTGTTCTCGCAACCTACAATGGAGGAAGCAGTCTGATGGCGACCGTTGCTCTGGACACCCCACGCCCGCGCCTCTCCTTCCTCGACCGCTATCTGACGGTCTGGATTTTCGCGGCAATGGCGCTCGGCATCGCGCTCGGCTCCCTGGTTCCCGCCGTGCCGAAGGCGCTAGGCGCGATGTCGGTCGGCTCGACCAGCATTCCCATTGCGGTCGGCCTCATCCTGATGATGTTCCCGCCGCTCGCCAGAGTCCGCTACGAGGAACTCGGGCAGGTCTTCCGAAACGGCAGGATACTCGCCCTGTCGTTCGGGTTGAGCTGGATCGTCAACCCGATTCTCATGTTCACGCTGGCCGCGCTGATATTGCCGGATCAGCCCGCATATATGACCGGCCTGATCCTCATCAGCATTGCGCCGTGCATCGCCATGGTGCTGGTGTGGAACCAGTTGGCGAAGGGCAGCGCAGAATATGTAACGGCTCTCGTCGCCTTCAACTCCCTGCTTCAGATTCTGCTCTACGTGCCCTACGCGTGGTTTTTCCTGACCGTGTTGCCACCCGTGTTCGGATTGGAGGCGCAGGTCGTGGACATCGACTTCGGCACCATCGCCAGGGCTGTCCTCACCTATCTCGGCATTCCGTTCCTCGCAGGCTTCCTCGTGCGCCGCAGCCTGATCGGGATGCGCGGCGCTGAATGGTACGAAAACCATTTTCTGCCCGCGATCAGTCCGATCACGCTGGTCGCGCTGCTGTTTACGATCATCGCCATGTTCAGCTTCAAGGGCGGCGAGATCCTGGCCTTGCCGCTGGACGCGCTGCGTATCGCCATTCCGCTGCTGCTGTTCTTCGTCGTGATGTTCGTGCTTGCCTTTGCCGCCGGCCGCGCAATCGGGGCCGACTATCCACGCACCGCTGCGCTCGCATTCACCGCTGCCTCGAACAATTTCGAACTGGCGATCGCCGTATCGATTGCGGCGTTCGGCCTCGCTTCGCCTGTCGCCTTCGCGGCCGTGATCGGCCCGCTGGTCGAGGTTCCCGTGCTGATCGCGCTGGTCAATCTGGCGCTGTGGTTCGAAAAGCGCTGGTTCGGCGGCAGATAGCCGCGATGGGTCATTCCCTGCTTGCCGGCGGATCGGATTTTTCGCGGGCGAAGCCGCTGGCGTAGAGCCGGTTGAACTGGCTGGCCGTGGCCGAAAGGTCGCCGTCATCGCTGCCGAACCAGCGTTGCAGGGCCACGGCGAACATCATGCCGAAGCTGGCCAGGCCGAGGAATTGCGGATCGAGCCCGTCCTTGGCCAGAGGCCGCAGGACTTCGCCGCGTGCGCGGATCAGGGGCTCCAGCCGCTCGCGGAAAAGCCGCCGGCCCGATTCCAGATCGGAAAACAGCGCCGTGGTCAGCAGCGGCAGGATGCGCTGCATGTCCTCGATATGACGGGTGGTGGACGCCTCGGCAAGCTCGCCCATCTCGGCGGGAGTCGTGGCGGTTTCGTAAACTTCCACCCGTCCGTGCATGCCCTGCATCGCCGCGATCAGCGGGCGCATCACGGCTTCCTCGAACAGGGCTTCCTTGGTCGGGAAATGCTTGAACAGGGTGGCCTGGTTGACGCCTGCGGCATCGGCGATGTCGCGCGTGCGGGCGCCGGCAAAGTTGGCGCGGATGAATTCGGCCTGGGCGGCAGCGATGATCCCGGCCCGGCTCTCGGCAGCGGGGCGGTATTTCCGGCGGGGTGCGTCGGCACTTTTCCGAACCGTGGAGCGAGCGGGCATGGGTGGTCCGATGGCGGATGATGAGGCCGGGAGCAAGGGGTAGCTTGCCTCTTGCGAAAAAACAAGTAAGCAGTTGCTTGCATTCTTCGCCGGGTTCGATCGGGACGGGGCGGAATCGGGCAGACAGACAAGCGTGATGGAGAGCGACATGACCACCGCAACTTCCGAAAAACCCGCCAGAACCGCGATTTTCACCGGCGGTGCGCAAACCGACTGGGCGAAGACGCGACTCGATGAGCTGCGTTCGCGGGACAGCCAGTTCATTGCCGCCATGCCCGACCCCGCGGTGGTCGCGGCAAAGCAGAAGCCGGGGCTGCGGCTCGCGCAGATCGTCGAGACTCTCATGGAAGGCTATGCCGCGCGGCCGGCCATCGGCCACCGGGCGAGGGAACTCTTCACCGATCCCGTCAGCGGGCGGACCGGCCAGCGCCTGCTCGACCGTTTCGAGACATGCTCGTTCGCAGAGCTGTGGGCGCGCGTCCAGGCAACCGCCGCCGAGTGGCATCACGATGCCAGGCATCCGGTCAAGGCCGGCGATTTCGGCGCGGTGCTGGGTTTCGCCAGTGCCGATTACGCCGCCGCGCAGCTTGCCAACATCCACCTCGGCGTCGTCAACGTGCCGCTTCAGGCCAATGCCCCGACCGACCAGCACGTCGCCATCATCGCCGAAACCGAACCCCGCGTCCTCGCCGCCAGCATCGAACTGATCGACGCGGCGGTGGATGCGGTGCTGGGCGGCACGGTCCCGCCGCGCCTCGTCGTGTTCGACTATGAGCCGCGCGACGATAGCCACCGCGAGAAGTTCGAGGCGGCGGTCGCGCGGTTGCAGGCGGCCGGCTGCCCGATCGTGGTCGACACCTTGCAGGATGTCGTGGCGCGCGGCGCGGCCTTGCCCCGGATTCCGGCGCACGTGTCCGATGAGCCGGACCCGCTGGTCTGGCTGTTCTACACGTCCGGCACGACGGGAACGCCCAAAGGCGCGATGTACACCGAGGAGACTGTCCGCAACACGTTCCTCTACCATGCCGAGAAGCCGGGGATCACACTCAGCTTCATGCCGATGAGCCACGCGGTCGGTTACGGCTACCTCTATCTGGCCCTGGCCAACGGGGGGTGCAGCTATTGTTCGCCCAAAAGCGATCTTTCGACCCTGTTCGATGACCTCGCGCTGGTGCGCCCGACGATGTCCTCCCTGGTCCCGCGCGTCTGCGAGATGCTGTACCAGCACTATCTCGGCGAAGTGGATCGCCGCCTGGCTGCCGGTGAGAACGAGGCGGAAGCGCAGCACGCGGTCAAGCTGGACATGCGCGAGAACCTGCTGGGCGGCCGGCTGCTGTCGGTCGGCTGCGGCTCGGCCGTGCTTTCGCCCGAAGTCCACCAGTTCATGCTGTCGATGCTCGGCGTCCACATGGCGATCGGCTATTCCTCGACCGAGATGGCGACGGCCACGGTGACGGTGGACGGAAAGATCCAGCGCCCGCCGGTGATCGACTACCGGCTGGAGGACGTGCCCGAGCTTGGCTATTTCACCACCGACAAGCCCTATCCGCGCGGTGAGTTTCTGGTGAAAATCCCGAAATTCATGGCGGGCTATTACAAGCGCCCCGATCTCACCGCCGAGAAGTTCACCGAGGACGGCTTCTACAGGTCGGGCGATGTCATGGCACTGATCGGCCCCGATGAACTGGCCTATGTCGACCGCACGAACAACGTGCAGAAGCTCTCGCAGGGCGAATTCGTCGCCATTGCGCGGCTGGAGGCGCTTTACACGCAAAGCCCGGCCATCCGGCAGATCTATGTCTATGGCAGCAGCGCCCGCGCTTTCCTGCTGGCGGTCGTCGTGCCGGCCGATGAATTGCTGGCCGATTTCGCCAGGGGCGGTGAGGCGGCGGAGCAGGTCAAGGCCGCGATCCGCCGCGGCTTGCAGCAGGTTGCCGAGGAGCATGGCCTCGCCAGCTACGAGATCCCGCGCGACTTCCTGATCGAGCCCGAAGGCTTCAGCCCCGAAAACGGCCTGCTAACCGGCATCGGCAAGTTCAGCCGGCCCAATTTCAAGGACCGCTTCGGCGACCGGCTGGAAGCGCGCTTCGCCGAGATCGCGCAGGAGCAGGTCGACGAATTGCGCGCGCTGCGTCTGGGCGGGACCGACCGCCCGGTGATCGAAACCGTCACCAGGGCGGTAAGAGCCACGCTGGGCATCGCCGACGCGGACATCACGCCCGCAGCCCGTTTCACCGATCTGGGCGGCGATTCGCTTTCGGCGCTGTCGTTCTCGATGCTTCTCGAGGAAATCTTCAACATCGAGGTTCCGGTCGGCGTGATCATCAATCCCGCCGGCGACCTGCGCCTGGTGGCCGACTTCATCGATGCGGTCCGTTCCGGCAAGAAGCGCCCGAGCTTTGCGACCGTACACGGGGCGGACAGCAGCACCGTCCATGCCAGCGACCTCAAGCTGGCGAAGTTCATCGATCCCGATCTGCTGGCGGCGGCCCCCGCATTGCCGAAGCCGGCCGATCGTGTGCAGACGGTGCTGATGACCGGGGCGACCGGCTGGCTGGGCCGCTTCCAGGCGCTGTCCTGGCTCGAACGGCTGGCGAAGACCGGCGGCAAGCTGATTCTCCTGTCGCGCGGGGCAACGGCCGAACAGGCCCGCCGGCGCGTGGAGGATGCGCTCGATACCGATCCGGCGCTGATCGCTCATTTCCGCAAGCTGGCGGCCGATCACCTCGAAGTGCTGCCGGGCGACCTGGGGCTCGAAAGCCTGGGGCTGGACGATGCCACCTGGAACCGGCTGGCCGGCGAAGTGGACCTGATCGTCCACCCCGGCGCCCATGTGAACCACCGCTTGCCGTACAACCAGTTGTTCCCGTCCAATGTCGCGGGAACGGCCGAACTGATCCGCCTGGCGCTGACCACGCGGCTCAAGCGGTTCGATTACGTCTCGACGATGGGCGTGATCCTGTTCGGCCCGGCGGACGAGGAAGGCGATATCCGCACGATCGCGCCGTCGGCGCAGCTCGACGACAGCTATGCCAACGGCTACAACGTATCGAAGTGGGCCAGCGAAGTGCTGATGCGCGAGGCGCATGACCTTGCCGGCATTCCGGTGGGCGTGTTCCGTCCCGGCATGATCCTGGCGCACAGCCGCTATGCGGGGCAGCTCAACGTGCCCGATATGTTCACCCGGATGCTGTTCAGCCTTGCGGTGACCGGCATCGCCCCGGCGACCTTCTACGCGCAGAACCTGTCGAACGGACGCCCCAGGGCGCGTTACGAAGGCTTCGCCGTGGATTTCCTCGCCGATGCGATCACCGGCATCAGCGCGGCGCTGCCCGAAGGCTTCCGCAGCTACAATCTGGCGAGCCCGAAGCCCGATTTCGTCGGCTTCGACGAATTCGTCGACTGGATGATCGAGGCCGGCTGCAAGATCGAGCGGATTGCCGATTACGACGACTGGTTCCGCCGGTTCGAAACGGCGCTTCAGGGTCTGCCGGAAGACCAGCGGGCGCATTCGCTGTTGCAGATCATCGCGCCTTACCGTCATCCCCAGCATCCGGGCATGGGCGAAGGGGTGGCCTGCCGGCGTTTCGCGGACGATGCGGCGGCGGCGGGCTATCCGGTGCCGCCTCTGGGAGCCGGGCTGATTCACAAATATGTCACCGACCTCAGGCACGTCGGATTGTTGCAATAGGCCGGGCCAAAGGACTGGAAGAACCATGACCGAAACCGTCACTTGCGAAGTCGAGAACCGGATCTGCCGGTTGACGCTCAATCGCCCCGAGAAGCTCAACGCGCTCAACCTTGCGGTTTTCAGGGAGATCGCCGGCCATCTCGACCGGCTGGACCATGCGGGCGTGAGCTGCATGGTCCTTTCCGGGGCCGGACGCAGCTTCTGCGCCGGGCACGATCTCGACGATCTGGCTTCGGGCGACGAGGCCGGGGCGGAAGCGGAGAGGTTCGAGAACGGCCTGGTCGAGCGGCTGGCGACCCTGCCGTTTCCGGTCGTTGCGAAAGTGCGCGGCCATTGCTTCACCGGCGGCCTCGAACTGGTGCTTGCCGCCGACATCATCATCGCCGCCGAGACGGCCCGCTTCGCCGATACCCATGCGAAATTCGATCTGGTGCCGATCTGGGGCCTCACCCAGCGCCTGCCGCGCCGCATCGGCATGGCCATGGCCAGGGAGATGATGTTCAGCTCCCGTACGTATTCGGGGATCGATGCGGCGGCGATGGGGCTGGCCAACCATGCCGTCCCCGACGACGAGCTGGATGCCCGGGTCGACCGGCTCTGTGCCGACATCGCCGCCAACAGCGCCCGCTCCAATCGCGAGATCAAGAAGCTGCTCGCCGATACCGACGGCCTGAACCTGGCCGCCGGCAATGCCTGGGAACTGCATCACAGCCCCGGACACGGCCCGGAATTCCAAGCCATGATCGCCGCCCGACGCCCCCGCAAGGCTGCCCGGCTCTAATCCGTGCTGGTGGAAACCTGGGGGTCACGTCAGATCAGGTCGTGCAAAAATATTCGTCGAGGTATTCCGGAGATGATCTTTGGAATAAAATTATCAGAACCTCACAGAAATCTCGGCAGTCCGTCAACCAGTCCTTGGGGTTCTGATGAAAAACACATACTCCTTTGAGAAAGAGAATGGCATATTTATATGCTATCTAAATTATGAAGATGAGGATGATTTCCGCGATTTTCTGAATTTCGTTTGTCAAAAACTCGGTCTCCCGGTGCCTGAGATAACCGAAGCAGCCTATGCGACATTGGCCGTTCTTGGCGTAGAGGGAATATCTGTGACGGCATCCTATAACACCGATACTGGATGCTACTTACATTTTCCTCTTGGTTGCAATGTGTTGGCCAAAAAGGTGATCCAAAAGTGCTATGGCTCACCAGAGGGGGCGGACCTGTAATGCCCTCCTCGGTTGTAGTTGACGGCGCATTCGGCGAGCGAATGCGGAGGCTGGACGCATGCCCTGAAGGGCATAATTTGTATGGCACGGTACGCATCAATGCTGCCATAGAAGGCGGCTTTCAATGAGGGAGTTCCAAATACCCGATATCACGCTGTTCGCCAGTGATCCCGAGCGCTGTTTCAACGGGGCTTCCTTCGCGGCGCACGGCTTGCCGTGCGGTCGGCCTGAAGCGCGCAGGTACGGCAGAATCCGCTTTCCTACACGGGCCGAAAGCGCAAAACAGGCCGGGCTCTTTCTCACTGTCGAAGCCGTTGATTATCAGCCGTATTTCCGGCCGCGGCAAAAAGTTCGCCGTGGCCGTTATGGGTGAAGTTCGGGAAGTTCGGGAAGCCTGTCCGAAAGGCTCGTGGCTGCACAACCGCACGATCT
>JAITWR010000177.1 GCA_031285165.1 Novosphingobium sp. | reverse complement strand
GACCGGACCAGCAAGTTCGCCTTTGTCGAACTGCACCGGGAGGCCGGCAAGATGATCGCGGCCCGGTTCCTGCGTAACCTGATCGCCGCCGTGCCCTATGCCATCCACACCGTGCTGACCGATAACGGCATCCAGTTCACCAACATGGCGCACCACAAATACGCCTTCGACCATATCTTCGACCGGGTCTGCGATGAGCATGAGATCGAGCACCGGCTCACCAGGATCAAGCATCCCTGGACCAATGGCCAGAGCCTGCCCCGGCGAAGGCCGGGGTCGAACGGATGAACCGCACAATCAGGGAAGCCACTGTCAAGCGCTATCATTACGACAGTCATGCCCAACTGACCGCGCATCTCTCCGACTTCATCAACGCCTGCAACTACGGCCGTCGACTCAAGACACTGCGAGGCATCACTCCCTACGAATACATCTGCCTACGAGTACATCTGCAAATGCTGGACAAACGAGCCGAAACGATTCAGCCTAAACCCGCACCTGCGAGCTATGATGTCCACGGGATACGGCCCCATCAGCGCCAGCGCGCTACGCGCAACCGATGGCCAGCTTTTCGACATTGTTCTCGCGCCGGAGACATTTGCCAATCGGTTCGCACCGATCCTGCTGCTGCGCGATCACAAGATTTTTTCCGCCTTGTGGATGCCGTGGGGTCGCGCTTTGGACTGCCCCATCTATGTCGAGAAAACACCAGCGGAAGAACCGCAGGTCGAGCAGGAGCCGCCGTCCGGGCCACAGGTCGAAACATACTGGATCGCGAAAATCCCTGCGGAGCGATTTACGGACTGGAAATCCCATGTGCAACAGCGCGGGCCTTGGGATGGCTTCGCCCAGATCAAGGTCGGGCAGGTTTTAGACGGCGCGTGCAGGAAGGCCGAAAGCGCCTCGCTGCCGAAACCATCCGCAAGCTGATCGCATGGTCCGGCGACCATGATTATGACTGGGTTCGGAAAAGCGCGGAAACGGCCTCAATTGGTAACGATCAGGTAAGATGATCGAGAATAATACGATATGAATCAAAGGTATACAAAATACCAAGATCAGGTTTTCCGGTAGCCGGATTGCTCGCAACGACGAAGCACATGCAGCCTTGGGCATCTCATCCATTCAGGAGATTACCCGATGCCGCCCGACGATCCGCCGACACTATTGCTCACCATTGACGATGTGATGCGCCTCACCGGCTACAAAAGCCGGTCGAGCATCTATCGCCTTGTTCGCCAGAACCGTTGTCCGCCGCCCGTCGTGATCGGCGGCGGCAGGGTGCGCTGGCGATCCGGCGAGGTCGAACATTGGCTGCAAGGTCTGCCTATTCAGGCTTACGTCTGAGCAGACGCTACGCGGCCCCGGCCTTTTGAGTTGGCGGGCAGCTCCGCGTCTGCGGGCGCTTCCCCACGAATCCCATCACCCTTCGCAACCCGTGCTTCACGGGAAGGAGTTTCTATGTCTATTTTCCACCGCGTTTTGGACCGGATCGCCGATTGGCGCTGGACGGGCCGCAAGGTCAATCTGCGCTTCGTCGCCGAGTATCGTACCGCCTGTTTCGCCTTGCCGATCATCAACGGGATGCTTGCCGAGGACGAGGACGGCGAAACCTACCGCGCCGCATTGACCGACTGGCGTAGGGCCGAACGCCCACCGCTCGCACTCTATCACGGGACAAGCAGCTTTTGCCGGATCGACGGGCCGCGCCAGTGGGTGAAGGATTGGTCCTTTCCGCTGGGCGGGTTGATCCTCTCGCCCGGCGTCACCGCGCACCTGAACCCATTCGAGGCGAATGGCGCTCCACGAGCGGATGCAGCAGGCGATAGAGGACGTCACCCTAGCATGGGTCCATGAGCACGACCTTTACGCTGTGGGCCACCGCGTCCCGCAGGAGATCGACCGGGAGAAGGCCGACCCCGCCGCCAAGGCGATGATTGCCGACTGGGCTGCTGCCCAAGAGAACCCGTGCAGGCTGCCTCCGCTCGATCCCGATACTGCTCTGGACGGAGGGCCGGACCATGCCTGATCCGGTCGCCTATGAGGCAAGGTTGCAGGGCTGCGATGCTACGCATCGAGCCAGTAATCAGGATACACACCTCATGCACGGGTGCATGACGGTTTTCCGCCACTTTTCAAGGCAGCGATCCGCTGTCTCGGTGGGGGCGGGCAATGACGCTGATCCGCCACACCATCCGCGTGCCGGTTTCGCTCGACAAGACCCTGCGAGCACTCGCCGAACGGCACGGCCTGAGCGTTTACGCTGTACTCCAACGCAGCGTGAAAGCGGGGGTGGCGACGTTCGCCAACCCACCGCCACGCGACACCACCAATCACGAGCTTGTCGCCGAACTGGCGGCAGTCAGCACCCGCATGGTCGATGTCGAGCGGATGCTGGACCGGACGCTGTTCACCGCCTGCGCGGCCTATTGTTACGCCCGCAGCGCAGCGAGCCCCGCCCAAAAAACCGATGACATCATCACCGCCGAGATCACCGCCGCCTACGAACGGCAGGTTCGGCTTTCCCGAGGTAAAAAGTCGTGAGTCGAACACATATCAGCCAAACCCGGCAGCGCCGCATCCATGCCGATGCCTTGCGGCGGCACGACCTCAACGCGCGGTTCGAGCGCTTCAAGCTGCAATCGAAGATCATGCTGGCGTCGGTCGCCCTCCCGCCGCAACAGGATGCGCAGCCGGCGATAGCCGAACCGCCGGCGCTGCTGCGCCAGTTCGCGCAGCTTCAACCGAAGCCCGGCATCATCATCCCGCTGCGACCGGTAGCGCATGCTCTTCCGGTCAGCGCCGATAACACGGCACGCCCGCCGCTCGCTCATCCCCTGGGCTGCCCGGAGACGAGCAACCGCCTCTCGCCTGGCAGCGGGCGTCACCAATTTTTTGCGAGAAGATCCTTCAGGCCGGCGTTGTCGAGCATCGTCTCAGCCAGAAGCCGCTTCGCCTCGGACACCTCCAGGCCGCCATACCTGGCCTTCCAGTTGTAAATCGTCGCTTCCGACACGCCGTGCCGCCGGGTCAGATCGCCGGTCCTGGCGCCAGCCTCAGCCTCCTTCAGCACCGCAATGATCCGCTCTTCCGTGAACCTCGTTCGCTTCATCATCCGTCCTTCCATCAGGGCCGGACTCTAATCACACGTGGTGGAGAATCAGGGGGCACGTCAGCCGCCGCCCTCGTTGCGCAGCCGCTTGCGCGCGGCCTTTGCAAACGCACGCAGCGCGGCCGGGGTGACGGCCGCGACATTGATGATCTGCCGCTTGATGCCGGACGAGCCGACACAAGACTGATGACAAACGGCAGAAAATGCCATTGCATACAGGCGCTATTTGCCGCGTATGTTCCAATAATGTTCCGCGTAGAGCATTATCCAGCACGGCCGGGACGAGGTGCCCCGGCCGTTGCTTTCGGCAGGATGATCCCCGGCAAGGCGGGGATCATCCGTTTCATCGCGCAAACCCTGCCGTTTACTTGCAGCGCTTGACCGTGCCGGTCTTGCCCGAGCCGGAAACCGTCGTCGTGGTCTTGTTGCCCTTGCCGTCGTCGGTCGTGGTGGTCGAATTCTCGGTGAGACTGGTTATTTGCATCGTATCCGCATCGATCACGGCAACGCGCCACTTCGCCGGCTCGCCCAAGATGTCCATGGAGAGCACACCGTCGGCGAGTTCCCACTTGTCGAACGGGGCGCCGGTGGCGGTGCCGTCGGCATTGTACTGCACGGGCATGTCGCACGATCCGTCGGGCTGCGACCACTTGCCGACGAGGTATTCTTTGGTGACGGTCTTGCCGTCCGCGGCCTTGTCGCCCGTTTCGCCGGCTGCGTCATTGCCGCCGGACGCGGCCGGGCTCTGTTCGGCCGCAGGCTTTTCGGCATCGTTCGCCGCCGGCTTGTCGGTCTTGGAACAGGCGGCGAGCGCCAGAGCGCTCACCAGAACAAGTGCGATCCGTTTCATTGCAGCATCTCCTCTTTCACAGGACTGGAATGGGAGCGTCAGGCGCGGATGCGCCAAAGGCCCCCGGGGATTAAGTGTCTTGGTCGACCGCCGCCCCGGATCGGAGCCATGGCGATTCCGTATTTCTTACACACCTGGATTCTATTTGAAAATGCGCCATATGACACCGATCCAAAATCAATTATTCTACATATTTTATGCATATTTCAATGCGTTATAACGCAAGACCGCTGATGGTGGCGGTTGTCGTCGCTTTCGCGGCCGGCCTCATCCTCTACGCCTGAAGCCCGATCGTTCGGACCTTTACCCCGCCTGTTCCGGCAGCCGCCCATGGCGGATGCCATCCATGACCCCGGCGCCGTAGATCTGGTCGAGGGAATAGTTGGGATCGGGGAAGCCGCGCAGTTCCTGCCCGCCATCGGCTGCGAAAATCTGCCCGGTCACCCAGCCCGATTCCGGCCCCGCGAGGAAGCGGATCGCCCGCGCCAGATCGTCGGATTCACCGGCCCGCCCCAGCGGAATGAAATCGGTGAAGACTTTCAGCAGCGCTTCGTCGTCGAACATGAATTGCGTGCCTTCGGCGCGGGTGAAGCCCGGCCGCACCGCATTGATGCGGATCTGCGCTTTCGACACTTCATCGGCCGCGACCTTGACGAACATTTCCAGCCCGGCTTTCGCCGCGGCATAAGGCCCCAGCCCCGCGCAGGGCAATGTGCCGGCGGTCGAGGAGACGCAGACGATCGCACCGCCCCGCTCCATCCGGGGCACGCCGTAGCGTATCATGAAAAAGGCGGTGAGGAACGACAGGCGGAATTCGTCGAGAACATCGCTTTCGTCGCACATCAGTATCGGCTTGTAGATGCCGCGCCCCACTGCCGAGACGATGATATCGAGCCGGCCGTTCATGGCATGCGCCCGGTCGATCGCTGCCTGCGCCGATGCCGCATCGCCCGCATCCCCCTGAAAGGCTTCGATCCGCGCGCCCGGCACCTGCCCGCGCAGATCGGCGAGCGCCTGGGCCAGCAGACCATCGCGGCGCCCCATGATCATGACCGTGGCCCCGTCCTCGGCCAGCATGCGCGCGCTCGCCTTGCCTATGCCGTGACTGGCGCCCGTGACGAGCGCCGTCTTTCCTTCCAGAACTTTCCCGATCGACATCGGCTTCTCCCCGAATTGCGCCGTTCACAGCACCTGCACGCTTTTCCGGCGCTTTACTTTATAGAGGGATTGCCGAGTCGCCAGGTGTTTCTGGCCGGCGCGCAATCATTCCGGGGAGAGACAGATGACCGCCGCCAATCCGCTGCACCCCTCACGCTATCTGCACACGATCCACGCCGCGCCCGCATGCGAGCGGCTGCGGCAGATCTATACCCATGTCTTCGGCGGCATCACGTTTCACGAAAGCTATTATCCCCCCGAGGACCGCGACGCGGCGCTGATCTATGTCGCCGACCACATGATCGAGGTGATGTCGCCCCGACATGGCGACGACATGGCCTTCATGTACGCGCGCTATCTGGCGAAAGCCGGGCCGGGCTATCACTCGATCTCCTTCCGGGTAGACAACGTCCCGGCGGCACGGGCGCGCTGCGACGAACTGGGCGTGAAAATCAACACGGAAGGGCCGGGGCTGATCTTCCTCCATCCCAAAAGCACCGGCGGGCTGATCATGGAACTGACCGACCACCGCATGCCCAACGATCCCTGGGATCTGCCCAACTGGCGGCGCGACTGGGCATTCGGGCGGCCGCAGAAGCCGCATGCCCTGGCCCATATCGTCTGCGCGCCGCGCTTCCCCGAAACGGCGCTGCGTTTCCTCGTCGAAGCGCTCGACGGAACGGCGCAGGCTCCGGTGACGGTGGACTGGCCCGAGCGCGCCACGGCAACGCGGGTGGATGTCGCGGACATGACGCTGGTGGTGCTCCAGCCCGATGACACGGACGGCGCGCTGGCCCGCTTCGCCGGGGGCACCAACGGCGGCGTCTATGCGCTGGCGTGGCAAGTCGGCGATCCGCCGGCGATGGCAGAGTGGTTCGGCAACAACAATATCTTCACGGTCGCCGCCGAACCGCTGGCCGATGCGGGGCCGTACACGCACGAAGTCGTGCTCGACGGCGCGCGGCACTGGTTCGTGAAAGGGTAAACCCTCTCCGGCCGATCACCCCCCGTGCCTGCGCGCCATGTCGAAGCCGTAGAGCAGGTGGTCAAGCTCACCCTGCGGCGCGGGCGCGAAAACCAGCGGCTCACCGGCCGCGCGGATCGCGTCGATATTGCCGGCGACATCCTCGATGCTCCATTCCGGGCGGAACACGCCTTCGCTCTCGGCGATGAAGGCGCGGGCGACGCGGCCGCCCATGGCGACCAGCATCTCGCCCGAGATTGCGCAATCGTCGTGGCACAGCCAGGCGACCGCGGGCGCGACCATCTCTGGCTCCATCGGCGGAAACTTGCTGGTGTCGATCCCCGCCGACATGCGCGTCACCGCCGCCGGAATGATCAGGTTGCTCCTGATGCCGCAATCCCTGCCTTCGATCGCGGCCGTGTTCGACAGGCCCATGAACCCGGCCTTGCACAACGAGTAGCTGGCATTGTTGGCCTTGCCGTAAAGCCCGTTGATCGAGCCGGTCAGCACGATACGGCCATGGTTCTGCGCGGCCATGTGCGGGAAGCATTCGCGCACCATATGGAAAGCGCCGCGCAGATGGACCGACAGGACCGCTTCGAAATCCTCATAGGCGATTTCGGTCAGCAGGCCGCGGCGGACATTGCCGGCGCTGTGGATCAGGATGTCGACCCGGCCGAAAGCATCGAGCCCGGCCTGAACGATCGCCCTGGCGCCTTCGGGCGTGGCAACGCTGTCGAGGCTGGCCACCGCTTCGCCGCCGGCCGCCCTGATCTCGCGGACCAGTTCGTCCGCCGGGCCTTCGTCGGTGGCGTCGCCCGACATGCTGACACCGGGATCGTTGACGACGATCTTCGCCCCGCGTGAAGCCAGCAGCAGGGCATGGGCGCGGCCGAGCCCCCTGCCCCCGCCGGTGATCACCGCGACACGGCCGTCGAAACGCAACTCAGTCATCGAACTCTCCCGAACCTGCGAGGATGAAGGCGGCAACCACTAGAGCAGGATGCGGACAAGCGGAACCGCTTCGTCACCCCGAACCAGGTTCAGGGTAATGGTGTGGGAACGGGGGCCGCAAAACTGACAGGGCAGCCTCTAGCTGACCGCCTGCGATGCCCGCAGCCCGGCGATCTGCTCCGCGGTGAGGCCCAGCACTTCGGCGAGGATCGCATCGGTGTGCTGGCCCAGCACCGGCGGCGCTGCGGGTCCGGGCTGCGGCTCGTCGAACCTGATCGGGCGGTTGACGATGGGAATCCTGCCCAGTGCCTGATGCTCGACCTCCACCACCATCTCACGCGCCAGGGTCTGCGGCTGCGACAGCGCCTCGGTGACGCCGAGAATCGGCGCGTGCGGCACCTGATATTCGGTGAACAGCGCGACCAGTTCGGCAACGGTCCTGTCGCGGGTGAAAGCCGCAACGATGGCGTTCACTTCCTCGCGCGCGTTGCGCCGCTTGCTAATCGCATCATAGCGCGGATCGGCAGCGTTCTCGGGACAGCCGAGCGCATCGCAGATGCGGCCCCAGAAACTGTTCGTCAGGCAGGCGACGATGATCGAGCCGTCCCTGGCCGGGAAAGTGCCGTAAGGCACGAGGTTGGGATGCTGCGAGCCTTGCGGTTTGGGGTCTTCGCCGGTGAACCAGGCAAGCTGGGCGATATAGCCGAGCATGCCGATCAGGCCGTCCATCAGGCTGATGTCGATATAGCGGCCCCGGCCCGTCGCATTGCGCTCGTGCAGCGCCGCAAGGATGGCGATCGGGCCGTTGATCCCGCCGACCAGATCGCCGAGCGGAATGCCGAGCTTGGTCGGCGGCTGCCCCGGCTCGCCATTGACGCTGAGAGCGCCCGACATGGCCTGAAGCACGATATCGAAGCTCGGCCGGTCTTTCAGCGGGCCAGTCTGGCCGTAACCGGAAATGGCGCAATAGATGAGCTTGGGATTGACCGCGCAAAGCGCCTCGTAGCCGAGGCCGAGCCGGTCCATCACGCCGGGGCGGTAGTTCTCGACGACGATATCGCACCGGGCGGCCAGGTCTTTCGCCAGCGCGACGCCGGCTGCGGACTTGAGATCGATGACGATGCTTTTCTTGCCGCGGTTGACGCTGAGGAAATAGTGGCTTTCGCCGTCGCGGATCGGCGGGAAATCGCGCGTCTCGTCGCCGCTGCCGGGCGGCTCGATCTTGATCACCTCGGCCCCCAGATCGGCCAGCGCGAGGCTGGCGGCAGGCCCCGCGAGGACACGGGTGAAATCGAGCACGCGGATACCGGCGAGCGGACCGGGCCAGGTGGTTTGATTGCTCTCACTCATCGGCTCAGACCAGGTTCTCGCGGAAGAAGGCAAGGATCGCAGCAACCGCGTCACGGCCCTCGGGAAGATCGATCTGATAGTGATAGCAATGGCCCATGCTCTCACCGACGATCAGTGTCGAACGCACGCCCGCCTTGATAAGCTGCGAATTGGTGAAAATCGCCGGGCTGAGGTCCATCGCGCGCGTCCCGGTGATGATCAGGGTCGGAGGGAAAGCTGCCAGAACATCGACATGATAACCCGGCCAGGCGCTGGCATCGCGCGGATCGCAAGCGGCGAAATAGCCGCGCGTTATATCGTCCAAGGTGATGCCGTTGACGGCGGGCGGCGGAAAGGATCCGTCGATATAACCCGCGACATAGGCGGATTCGCCTGCATGGAAAGGCACGCCGCCTGCTCCGAAAATGCCGACCGCGCCCGCCTGCGGCAAGCCGTGCGCCGGCAGCCAGGCCGCCGCCTGCGCGGTCAGCGCGCCGCCCGCCGAGCCGCCATAGATGCCGATGCGGCCCGGGGCATAGTCCTGCAAGAGCGCGGCATAAACCGCCGCGACATCCTCGACCCCCGCGGGATGGCGATGTTCGGGCGCCATGCGGTAGTTGACCGTGACCACGCGATACCTGCCCATCGCCGCGATGGGGATTGCCTCCATCAGCGCGATCCCGTCCCAGCCCATGCTGAATGCGCCGCCGTGCAGGTTGATCAGGACGCGGTCGGGATCGTGGCCGCCATCGGCTGGCGTGACATCGATCACTGCAACGCCGCCGATCGTGGTACTGACAGTGTCAACCGCAAAGGCCTGGCGCAAACGGGCGACGCCCTGCGCCGCATAGGCGTTGATCTGCTCGCGCCTGACGGCAATGTCCGTCTCCACACCGCCGCCGGCATCGAACATCGGCATGGTTGCCCGCATCCGCTGGAACGCGGCGGCTTCTTCGCTCACCAGCCCTGAAAGCGGCAGGGTGAATGCGGAAACGCGCACGTCCCCGTTGGCATCGAACTCCGGCTTGGCCCATTGATTCTGCACCATTCACCCTCTCGTTTTCGTTTTATCGATGCTGTTCATACGACACGACCCGAACCTCGCAAAAGGTCCGGGCCGAAAATCGTTATAGCATCACTGCTGACGGACTGCCTGACGATCAGCCCTTGCTCGGCAGTTCGGCAACCGAGGTGCCGAAAGCCGAAAGCTCGCCGCGATGGGTTTTCGCTTCCTGCTTCACTTCGACGTACTTCCTGCCGTTCTCCTCGAACTTGCGGACCACTTCACCGTCGATGAAGATCACGTCGCCGTCGGGGTTGTGGCGGCGGATCTGGCAGTTCGACTTGTGCAGGAAGCCGTCGTCGCCGATCCAGTTGGTCATGTGGTGAGTCAGCCACGAGCAGCGCTCCGGGCCGTAGTCGTAAGCGCCCGGCGCGCCGACCTCGAGCGCGAAAGCCTCGTCCCAATGCACGCGCTCGGGGCAATCGGGCACGTTGAAGCGGTTCTTGATGCCGAGGCCCGGATGCGCCTGCTGCATCTTCCACGCCAGCTTGTTGGCGCGGATGTAAAGGCCGCCCCAGCCCTGGGCATAGCAGATGAAGCCGGTGACGGTCATCGGCCCCTTGAGCATCGTCGGCAGCTTGTCGCCGACCTGAACGTCTTCCCAGTAGCGAGCCTTGGCGCCGCGGACTTCCTCGTTGGCGTAAAGCTCGCCCCATTCGGCCAGTTGCTCGTCGGTGAAGGGCTCCACGCGGCCGCGTGCCTCGGTATATTTCGTGCCGCGCTCGCGGGCTTCGTCGCGGTCGGTGCGGAACACCCAGCTATCCGCCTCGGCGACCATGTCGCCGTGCTGGTTGTAGAAGTTCACGTGGTAGATCTGCTGGAACGAGCGGCCGGCGAACTTGGTCTGGTGCTCGACCAAGTCCTTGAGGTGCGCCTCGGTGGTGATCGTGTCGTTGCGCAGCACGGGCTTGTGCCAGGTCCAGTCGGCGCCCGCCCACATCGCATGGACGCCCGAAAGGCCGCCGCAATAGCCCGAGATCAGGCGGCTGGTGGTGAACAGGAAGCTGGGCAGGGCGACGATCGAGCCGTACCGGGTGTTCTTCGCGTATTCGGGATCGCACCACAGGCGGTTGTCATCGCCGATGCCGTGCGCGTAGTGACGGATGGCATCGCGCGTCGCCTCGTAGTTCCAGGGCTCAACGGTATTTTCGATCTTGACGCCGATGCGGCTGCGGAGATCCGCAAGGCCTTCCTCGGTGATCTTGGGGAACTTGGCTGTCATTGCTTTCTTCTCCTGAAACTTAGGCTGTCGCGGCCACGGCTTTCGCCGCTTCCCGGTCGCGCAGAACCTTGCGGTTGACTTTGCCCGCCGGTGTCTTGGGCAGTTCGCCGACGAATTCGACGATGCGCGGAAACTCGTGCCGGGCGAGCCGTTCGCGCGTGAACTCCTGCAATTCCCTGGTGAACGCATCGGACCCGTCGCGGCTGGCGATGACGAAAGCCTTGACCACCTGGCCGCGCTTCTCGTCGGGCACGCCGATCACCGCGCATTCGAGCACGTCGTCGTGTTTGAGCATGGTGTTCTCGATCTCCACCGCCGACATCGTCCAGCCGGCCGAGATGATCACGTCGTCGGCACGGCCGCAGTGGTAGAAATAGCCGTCCTCGTCGATCCGCGCGCGGTCCTTGGTGGTTTCCCAGCGATCGCGGCGCCAGAGCATCAGCTCGCCGACTTCACCCGCCGCGCAAGGGCTTCCGTCCGGCCGCTGCACTTCGAGCTTCTGTCCGGGCACCGCCTTGCCGAGCGAGCCCGGCTTGACGACGAAATCGTCCGCGCCCGGATAGTTGACCAGCACCACGCCGATCTCCGTGGTGCCGTACATCGAGCAGGCGGGAACCTTGAACTTGGCGTCGATGAAATCGAGCGTCGCCGGGTCGATCGGCTCGCCGGTGTAGGACAGCTTTCTGAAATGGAAGCTGTAGTCATCGGCCTTGCCGGAATTCTTCATCATCCGGTAGTGAGTCGCGGCGGCCGACATATTGGTGATGCCGAAATCGTCCAGCGCCCGCATCAGCCGCACCGGATCGAAGCGGCCGGCAAAAGTGCCGGTGGTGACGCCAAGGCCCAGCGGCGCCAGCGTGCCGTGCCACAGGCCATGGCCCCAGGCCGGCGAGGACGGGCAGAAGAATTCGTCGCCGGGACGGATGCCGGTGCCGTAAAGCGCGGCGAACATCAGCGTGACGAGCGCCCTGTGCGTGTGCCTGACCGCCTCGGGCAGTTCGCGCGTGGTGCCCGAAGTGTACTGGAACACGGCAAGGTCGTTGGCCCTGGTCCTGGGCGTGTAGGTGCCGGGGAACCTGGCGATCTCGTCGAGCAGGCCCTCGTCGGCGACGACGACGCGCGGGCCTTCCACCGAACGGGCAAGTTCCGCCTTCTCGGCATTGGTGATGAGGATCGTCGGATTGCAATCGCCCACGCGCAGCCGCAGGGCATCGGGACCGAACAGCGTGAACATCGGCACCGAGATCGCGCCGGTCTGCATCGCCCCGAACAGGCAGACGTAGAAAGCCAGCGAGGGCTCGAGCATGAAAGCGATGCGCTCTCCGGGCTGCACGCCCTCGGCGTCGAGCCAGTGGGCGAACCGCGCGGCACCGGCAGCGATCGTGTCGAAGCTCAGGATCTCGTCCCAGCCAGGTCCATCCGGGCCATCAGCATGGGCGATGCGCACCGCGGGGCGCCCCGAACCGTCGGCATGGCGGGTAATACATTCGTGCGCGATATTGAGATGCTCACGGTCGCCGTCGAACAGCTCCCACAGCGCCGCCGAATTGGCATGCGCCTGCGCATCCGCATAGCTCGTGTACTCGGTCAGCTTCGCCATCGGTCACCGGATCACATTGGAGCAGGCCGGCGAATCATTTCGCAGCCCGGACGCAAGGCCCATGGCACAAGGCGCTTGTTATTGCAAATATAGAATGATATTCAAAATATTGAATGACAGCGCCTCTCCCCCCCTCGCCCGGCGGCCAGCTTGCCAGGGCCGTCAAGGACAGCAAGGCCCCCGCGATCTCGCGTGCGGCTGCGGTCCTGCGCCTGCTCGGCAAAAGCGACACGCCGCTGCCGTTGCAGGCAATCGCCAGGGAACTGGGGCTGGTGCCGAGCACCTGCCTCTATGTGCTGCGCGCGCTGGCGGCCGAGGAACTCGTGTCGTTCGATCCCGACACCAAGCGCTACGCGCTCGAAGCCGGCGTGCTGACTCTGGCGCGCCAATGGCTGCGGCGGAACCATTTTCCCGACCTCGCCCAGCCGGTGCTGGACCGGCTTGCGCTGCAATTCGGCGTGACCATGCTCGGCGTGCAGATCTTCGGGCTCGACAAGATCATCGCGGTTGCCGTCGCCCAGGCCGGAACATTCCAGGTGAGCGTCCAGGTCGGCAGCCGCTTTCCGGCGCTGATCAGCGCCACGGGCCGGTGCATCGCCGCTTTCGGCAATTATCCCGAAGCGCAGCTCGAAGCGCGCTTCAAGCCGCTGCGCTGGGACGATCCCCCAAGCTTCGAGGAATGGCAGAAGCAGGTGGCGCAAACCCGAGAACAGGGCTTCGGCATCGACCAGGGCAATTACATCGCGGGCATGACCGTCCTCGCCGCCCCGGTCTGGAAAGGCCCCGATGGGAATGGGCGGGGCCGGCCCGGCCACGCGCTCGTCGCGATCGGCCTCGGCAGCGCGCTGCAACGCAGCGGCCTGCCCGAACTGGCGGAAGCCCTGCTCCATGCGGCGCGGACTCTATCCGGCCAGATGGGCGGATAACCGTACACCGTTGCAATATTGCGACAGCCCGGCGCTTCCCTTCCGGGCCGGAACGAAACCGTATTGCCCGGCATCGCTCCCCTTCACTAGTTGTTTAGTCCCGGCATGTGATGGCTGGGTTTGACGATAAAGGTCTCGGGCTTTGATTTCCAGAGTTCCTTGATGGCCTCGTATGGTGTTCTGAACTTCAGCGCCTTGAACTGCCGGGCGATGGCAAGCTGCGCAGCGTGCTGCACGTTTGGCATTGCTGGGCGAGCAGTTGTCCGTCTTCCAGCCCCTTGTAGAAAAAATCGAAGTCGCGATTGGAGCAGGGCGCGTTGTGGCCGCTGGGGTTGGCACCGGTCATGGTCGTTCCTGTAGTGTAAAGGCGGAAAGGTACTTCAAG
>JAITWR010000121.1 GCA_031285165.1 Novosphingobium sp. | reverse complement strand
CGAAGAACCGTCTTGCCAAGCTTGCCATCAAGGACACGGACTACGCGGGCATCGACGAGATGTTCACGGGTCCGACGGCGATCGCCTCTTCGGTCGATCCCGTGGCCGCCGCCAAGGCGATCGTGGACTTCGCCAAGACGACCGACAAGATCGAGATCGTCGGTGGCTCGATGGGCTCGCAGGTCCTCAATGCGGAAGGCATCAAGGCGCTCGCCTCGATGCCGTCGCTCGACGAACTGCGCGCGAAGCTTGTCGGCCTCGTTCAGGCTCCGGCGACCAAGCTCGCCCAGCTCTCGACCGCTCCGGCGGCCAAGCTGGCGCGTGTCTTCGGCGCTTATGCCGCGAAGGATGCCGCATAAGACGTTTCAGCGATTTTCCGGTCAAAGTCATTTCGGACTTGGCCGGCCCATAATATCAGGAGTGAAGCATCATGGCCGATATCGCCAAGCTTGTTGAAGAACTGTCGAAGCTGACCGTCCTCGAGGCGGCCGATCTTGCCAAGGCCCTCGAAGAAGCGTGGGGCGTTTCCGCCGCCGCCGCCGTTGCGGTTGCCGCGGCTCCGGCCGGTGGCGGCGCTGCTGCCGAAGCTGCCGAGGAAAAGACCGAATTCGACGTCATCCTCACCGGGGACGGCGGCAAGAAGATCCAGGTCATCAAGGAAGTCCGCGCCATCACCAATCTCGGCCTCACCGAAGCCAAGGCTCTCGTCGAGTCGGCTCCGAAGGCCGTCAAGGAAGGCGTGAACAAGGCCGAGGCCGAAGAGATCAAGAAGAAGATCGAAGAAGCCGGCGGCACCGTCGAGATCAAGTGATCCGTAACGCGGGGTTTTTCCCCGGCAGCGATCACCAGGAAGGGCGGCGCTTCGGCGCCGCCCTTTTCATTTGGCCGCGCAGCTTGCGCTGGCGCGCGGTGCATCGCATAAGTCGCGGCGTGGACAACGGGACTATGTGGCAGCTCCAGGCGCTCGGCGGCGACCTCTGTGCTCTGTGGCGGGAAAGCGTCGCGGTGGTATGGCTGCGTTCATCGAAGCTGGCCGCGGGCGGACCGGCGGCGATCGGGGAAACCGCTTTGATGATCGGCGAGAAGCTGGCGGCGCAGCAGGATATCGCCGCCAGGCTGATCACCGGCAGGCTGGGCAGGACTCCGCTGGCCGTAACCGCAGGTTTCACCCGCTACATGCTGGACGGAGTCCGCGCCAACCGCCGCCGCCTGTCGCGGAAAAGCGATTCCGGGCAGACCGGGCAGGGCAAGGCATGACGAACCGAAGGAGAGAGCGATGGCCTATGTCCGTCTGGCCGGAGTGAAGGATGTGCCGCCGGGCAGAATCGTGCCGGCCGAGGTGTCCGGCAGGAAGCTGCTGCTGGCGAATGTCGACGGCACTTTCTACGCCGCGCAGCGCAAATGCCCGCACCTGGGCTTCAATCTGTGCCGCGGCTCGCTCGACGGCGCAGCCGTGGTCTGCCCCCTGCACAAGGCCAGGTTCAACCTCGCCACGGGAGCGGTCGAACGCGATCCCAAACTGCTGTTCCTCGACATGAAAGCGAAAAACGATCTTGCGGTCTATCCGGTGCGGGTCGAGGGCGAGGATATTCTGGTCGAGATATAGCGCCGCGCCGGCAGCAGGAGAGAAGAAGATCGATCGTCCGCAATGACTTCAGCCGTTCCCGGCCGCATGGACTGGTTCCGCGGCGACTATACCTGCCGCGATGTGCCTGCTCATGCCGGAGCGCTGCGTGCGGCCGGCGCTGCATTCCTGACCGAAGCCTTCCGCGCTTTCGGCGCGATCGGGCCGGACAATGCCGTCACGCGCATCGTCGGCCTCGAGCATTGCCCCGGCGGCAGCACCGGCGCCAAGCTGTTCCTGACAGTCGAATATGCGCGCGCCGAACCCGGCCTTCACACCGCGCTCTTCGCCAAGTTCTCGCGCGATTTCAGCGATGAGCGGCGCGACCGGCAGCGCCGGGAAATGCAGTCCGAAGTGCCTTTCGCAATGCTGACCCGCAGGCCGGGCTTCCCGATCCGGGTGCCCGCTGCCTATTTCGCGGATTACCACGCCGAAACCGGCACCGGCCTCGTCATCACCGAACGCATCGCCTATGGCGAGGGCGCGATCGAACCGCATCGCCGCAAATGCATCGATCACCTGACCATGGCCGAGCCATTGCCCTATTACCGCCAGGTGGTGACGGCACTCGCGCGGCTGTGCGCCGCGCACAAGGCCGGCAGCCTCGCGCCCGACATCAACGATCGTTTCCCGTTCGACCCGGTGACCGGCACGGCCGACGCGATCCGCTACGACACGGCCAGGCTGCAAGCCGAACTCGACTTCTGCTTCGGCTTCGCCCATCGCGCGCCGCAGCTTCTGCCGCCCGAGGTACGCACGGCGGAATTTCACGCGAAAATGACGCGGGACGCCTTCCGCATCCGCGAACACGAAGCAGTGCTGCAACGCTATCTCACCGGCAATCACGATCTCATCGCACTGTGCCACTGGAACGCGCATATCGACAATTGCTTCTTCTGGCGCGACGGGGATGGCGGGCTGCACAGCGGGCTGATCGACTGGGGCCGCGTCGGCCAGATCACTTTCGGCTCGATCCTCTGGGGCGCGCTCAGTGCCGCGCATCACGACATCTGGGACCGCCACATCGGCGATCTGCTCGCGCTTTTCGCGGAGGAATATCACGCCCACGGCGGCCCGCGCGTGACCGCGGAGGAACTGGAATTCCACCTGACGCTGCACATGGCAACAATGGGCGTCGCGCGCGTGCTGGCTTTTCCCGAGGTGGTCCTTTTCCGCCTGCCTGAATGCGTGAATGCCGCCGGGCCGCTGGACGAGATGTTCCTGTCGGTCGATCCGGCGCGGAATTCGCTGCATATCTACACCGTCCTGCTCAAGTTCTGGCTGCGCCAGGATTTCGGCGCGGCGCTGGACCGGCTGCTGTCGCGGGGTTGAGCCGGGCGCTCTTGCCACCCTTGCACCGCAACGCGCGTCTTGGCAGCCTGTTCGTCGGGCAGCGAATCCGGACAGCCCGCCGGCGGGGAGACATGGCATGAGCGATCGGCTCGATTTCGATGATATCCTCACACTCGCCGAGCGTGAGAGCGGCGCCTACGGCCTTGCCGGCGGGGAGCCGGCGGTGCTGGCACGCGGCCTGGTCGAACGCTTCAACGCGCGCGGGCCTTACGCGCCGCAGCAGGTCGACGCCATGCAGCGGCAGGTCCAGCGGATGCTGGCGGGCCGGCTCAGGCTGCTGCTCGATCGCCGGCGCTATCCCGGCATCGCCGGGCAGCAGATCGAGCGGCCGGTCTTCATCATCGGCTTTCCGCGCTCGGGCACGACGCTGCTGCATTCACTGCTCGCCGAGGATCCGGAAGTCCTCAAGATCCAGTCGTGGCATCTCCATTCGCCCTCGCCGCCGCCCGGCGCCGGGCCTATCGCCGCCGAGCGCATCGCCTGGTCGCAGCGGCTCGTCGAGCAATGGATGGATTTCTGCCCCGCGCAGAAGGCGATGCACCCCTATATCGACAAGGGCGCGCACCAGCTCTGCGAGAACGAGGAGAGCTTCTCGCTCGGCATGCACAATGCCTATCCCTATTACTACTTCCAGGTGCCGACGCTGGAGCCCGCCGATGTCATGGCGTTCGAGGCGCCGGCGGCCTATCGCTTCCACCGCGAGCTGTTGCAGCACCTGCAATGGAACACCGGCAGGACACGCTGGGTGCTGAAGGAGCCCGGCGCGCAGATGCATCTCGAGGCGCTGTTCGAAGCCTATCCCGACGCGCTCTGCGTCTGGCCGCACCGCCCGCTGGTCGAGATCTATGCCTCCAACGTCGCCTTGCGCGCCGCGATCTTCGATACGATCCGCGGGCGGCCGAACGACTGGACGAGCCAGCCGCGGCAGATGGTGCAGGCCATGAAAGCCGCCTTCGACCGGCTCATGGCCAGCGATCTGATCCGCGACCCGCGCATCGTCCACCTGCCGTTCCGCGAGCTTTCGGCCGATCCGATCGGTGTGGTTCGCAATATCTATGCCCGGCAGGGCCTGACCGTCGGCGCGGCATTCGCGGAACGGCTGGTGTCCTGGCTCGCCGATCCGCAGAACGCGGTCGATCGCTATGGGCGCTATCCCTACAGCTACGAGGCTTTCGGGCTCGACCGCGATTGGGTGGAAGAACTCTTTGCCGACTACAGCCGCTATTTCGGCCTCGATTGAGAGGAGCCTTGCGATGACCGCGAACCCCCTGGCCACCGAAGCGCAGCGCCGGATCGAGGACCGCGCCATGGCATTGCTGCAACGCCCGGACATGCAGCGTGCGCGCGCGATGGTCACGCTGCTGTGGCAGAATGTCGCCGCCTGGCCATCGCGCGACCAGGCCGACCGCTTTGCCAACATGATCGACGAATATATGTTCCACCACGCCTTTCGCGCGGCGAACGGCGATGCCAATCACCCGGAAGTCGCCCGCTTCATGGCGCCGCCGCACCGCTGGTTCGGGCGCGACGTGCCGGGATCGCGCTGGGGTGGAGACAGTCCCGACTTTATATATCGCACGATCCCGATCGCCCATGGCGGCCGCTACGAGATCAGGGGCAAGCCGACTTGCGACGAGGCCCCGACAGTCAACTATTCGCTGATGGCCGACAACACCGCCTCGCCGGTAACGCAGACACTGCTCGACAGCCTCAATATGGATTTCGCAAGCGACGGCAGCTTCGCGATCACTGTCGACGACACGCCCGCCGACGGACGGCGCAACCACATCCAGACGAAGCCGGGCGCCGACTTCATCATGGTGCGCGATGCGCTCGGCGACTGGCTGGGGCAGTCATCCAATGCGCTGACCGTGACCAGGCTCGATCCGGCCGGCGACCCGAAAAGCGCCGACGACATGGCACGCCATTGCGCCCGGATTGCGCTCGATAACGTCTATTACACCTACTATTGCACCCGGTCGGGTGCAGGCCAGGCGCCGAACGCCATCCGCCCGCCGATGTCCTCGGCGGCCTTCGGCGGCATGGCGACCCAGGCGGGGACGAAGGGCAATCTCGTGCTGGAGGAGGGCGACGCACTGATCGTCCGCTCGAACGCGGCCGGGGCGCTATTCCGCAATGTCACGCTGACCGACGCCTTCCATATGTCGATCGAATACTGGAAGCGCACGTCGAGCTTCAACATGCGGCAGATGGCGCCCGACGAGGACGGCAATTTCACTTTCGTCATCGCCCATCGCGATCCCGGCATCCACAACTGGCTCGACACCGGGGGCTTGCGCCGCTGCATCTTCGGTCAGCGCTGGCAGGCTTTCCAGCGCGACGGACAGAACGACGAGCCATGGATGCACGCGCGCCAGGTGAAGTTCGACCGGCTCGAACACGAACTGCCCGACGGAGTGCAGCGCATCGATTCCCTCGGCCGGCACGAACAGATCATGGCACGCGAAACGGGCTTCGCGCGAAGGTTCGCCGAGGGCTGAGAGCAGGAGCCGGCGCGCACCGGGTGCGGCCTGGCTCGATATGGCTTGTCGCCGATAGTTTGACCGTATCTGCAAATTGCGGATCGGCTTTCCGGCGATAGACTGAAGTGATCACACGGGGCGCGACCCCGCCATCCGGGAGAACAGCGGCAATGGCATCCGAACACCAACCTCCTTTCGCCGGCGCCAATGCGCTGATCTTCGGCGGCGCCAAGGGCATCGGCCGCTGCGTTGCGCTCGAATGGGCGCGGCGCGGCGCGCGGCTCGCGATTGCCGACATCGACGAGGCGGCGGCGCAGGAAACCGCGGCCGAGGTCGAGGCTGCGGGCGGCAAGGCGGTGGGCATCGCCGCCAACGTCATGGCGGAGGAATCGATCGCTGCGGCAGTGGCGACGGCCGAGAACGCCTTGGGCGGGATCGACATCCTGATGAACAATGTCGGCGGCATGCTGAACGGCCATCCCGAGGACATTCCGATACGCGAATGGCAGCGGATCATGGAGCTGAACTATCTCGGATCGGCGCGCGGAACGATGCAACTGCTGCCCCGGTTCATCGCGCGGGGCAGCGGCCATATCGTCAACACCGCCTCGTTCGCCGGGCTTTATCCCTATGCCGCAAGCCGCGTTCCCTATGCCGCATCCAAGGCGGCGGTGATCGCGATGAGCGAGAACCTTGCGGTCTATTGCGAGCCCAGGGGCGTGCGCGTGTCCTGCCTGATCCCCGGTCCGGTCGCAACCAATGTCATGGATTCGATGACTTCGTGGACCGAGGACTGCCCGCTGCGCGGCCCCGGCACCGAAACGACGCTGATGCTGCCCGAGCAGGTCGCGGTCGTGCTCGCCGACGGCATGCGCGACGGACGCATCCTGATCCCTTCGGACGATGTCGGGCTGGAGATCGTCAAGCGCTGGGCACAATCGCCCGATGGCTTCATCCGTGCCAGGATCGACGAATTCGCCAGCGGCAACCGCGGCAATCCGGCGATACCGGACGCGATCAGGGCGGCGATGGGCGCGCGCAAGTGAACCGACTGGGCATCGAGCAGCTTACCCTGCTGGCCATGCCGCCGGTCGCGTATCTGCGGCTGGCGAGCGAACTCGGCTGTGTCTCGATCTCGACCGGCATCACCGGCATGCCGCTCACCATGTTCGGCATCGAGGACTACGCGCCCTGGCCCGCCTGGTCGCTGCGCGACGACCCCGCACTCCGGCGCGAAACGATCGCGGCGATGCGCGATACCGGCGTAAAAATCGGTCTGGCCGAAGGGTTCCGCGCCGCGTCCGGCGCCGATGTCGCCGACTTCGCTGCCGATCTCGACATCTTCGCCGAACTCGGCGCGCTGCGGGTCAACGCGATCTGCATGGAAAACGATATGGCCATGGCCGTCGACGAGCTTGGCCGGCTGGCCGGGATGGCGGGCGAGCGCGGCATGGACTTCACTATCGAATTCTTCCCGAGCGAGGGCATCAACTCGTTCGAGCGCGCGCTCGCAGTGGTCGACGGGATCGGCCGCGACAAGGCGAAAGTCCTGCTCGATTCCATGCATTTTTTCCGCACCGGCGGCACGCTCGACAAGCTCCGCGCAGCGGGGACCGACGTGATCGGCTATGTCCAGCTTGCCGACGCGCCGGACACGCCGCCGAAAGAGAGCTATTTCATGGACTCGCTGTTCGCCCGCCTCGTGCCGGGCGAGGGCGAACTGCCGCTTGCCGGACTGATCGCCGCATTGCCCGCCGACATGCCGGTCAGCGTCGAAGTGCCGCGGCTGGAAGACATGCGCCGCATGGGACCGAACGCGCACGCCGCACGGGTGATCGCAGCGGCACGGGCACTGGGGGCCTAGGGCGACCTGTGCGCGGGTGAGCGCAGACAGGGCTGTTGATTGCTGATTCTGTGGGCTTTCCCCGGAGAGGAAAACGGCAGATGGCGCAGGTTGCTGGTTGCGCACCGACTGGACCGGGCATTGTTCGCATGCGTGACCAGGCAGCTCAAGGCCAGGGCAGTGACGGTCAAGACCGGAACCCTGGTCGATGCCGCCATCATTGCCTCGGCCAGCGAGGGTGATGACGATGCGCGTTGGGTACTCCTCGAAAAACCGGATGATCCCGGGCACGCCGGGCACCCGAACTTCGCGAACTTCGCCCATAGCGGCCACGGCGAACTTTTTGCCGCGGCCGGAAATATGACTGACAATCAAAGGCTTCGACGGTGAGACAGAGCCCGGCCTGTTTTGCGCTTTCAGCCCGTGTAGGAAAGCGGATTCTGCCGTCCGCGGGACCGGGACCGGGCGCTCGCCACGAAGCCGGCGAGGCCCCGGAGCGAAGCGCGCCAAAACCGATGTGCAGGCAGGATGCGGATAATCGGAACCGTTGCGCCCCCGTCTTCGTCACCCTGAACTTGTTTCAGGGTGACGATGAGGGAACAGGTGACGGTGTGGGAACGGGTGACGGGTGACGGGTGCGGGTCTTGCCAGGTGAAGAGGCGTATTGCGCAGCCACACCGACCGAATGGCTGCCCTTCTTCGGCAAGGCCGTATCGTCGATCACCAGATATCCCGCTTCGTCTCCAACCAGACGATCGGCTTCCCGCAGAAGAACCGCCTCAAGCGGTGCGCTATCCCACACCCCGTCAGCGACGAAATGATGCAGTTGGTCGTAGCCAGGCTCTCCATCACGAGCCACCATGGGCTGCACGCTCTTGCGGTCGCCGGGGCCTGTCAAGCCCGCAATATAGGCCGGGCACACCCGCTGCCGCGTCTTGTGCCGCAACGCCGCCAAAAATGGCGTCAGCCAAACCTCGAGATCGATGCGCCAATCCCCGGCCAGCGCCAGCCTCCATAAATGCTGGCTCCCCAGCAATCAGGAAAGTCTCTTCCCGGGAATCCCAAAAATCTCGCTTCCGCCAAAGTAGGGGTAGAAACAGAGCTGTCAGAAATACCGGGGCCGGCCGAGCGCGGGATCGAGCGTGGCGGGGAAGCGTTCGCACCAGCGCGCGAAAGCCTCGTCACCGACAAAAGGATTTTCCCGCCGCTCGTGCCCGAAGGTCGAGGTTTCGCCGTGGCCGGGCACGAAAGCCACGTCGTCGCCCAACGGGAAAAGCCTGTTGCGGATCGAATCGATCAGCGTCGGCAAGTGGCCGTCGGGATGTTCCCAGGCGCCGATCGTATGGCGGAACAGGATATCGCCGACGAAAGCCTGCCGGCGGCGGCGGCTGAAATAGGCGACATGGCCCTTGCTGTGCCCCGGACAGTGCAGAACCTCCAGCTCTTCCTCGCCGAACCGGATCGTATCCCCATGTTCGAGCCAGCGCACCGGCTCGTAGCTGCGGATCGAGCCACCCGATTGCCCTTCGATCCGCTCAAGCCGGCTGACCATCTCCGCGATTTCCGGCGAACCGTCGGCACGGGCACGGGCCAGCCCGGCGAAGAAGGCGCCCTGCTGCGACAGCCGCTCGACCAGCAGGGCATCGCCGACATGCGGCCCTTCGATCCGCGCCCCGGTCAGCGCCGCGAACTGCGCAGCCGCGCCGCAATGGTCGAAATGGCCGTGCGTGACCAGCGCGACCTCGGGCGTAAGGTCGAGCAGTTCCATGAAGTTCAGGATTTCACTGATATCCCCGCCGGGATCGATCACCGCGGCACGGTTGGTCTTCTCGCACCAGAGGATCGAGCAGTTCTGCTGGAAACGCGTGACCGGGAGGATTTCGAAGTCCATGCTTTCAGACCAACCCCGCGGCAGCCCTCAATCGAGCGCCGTGCCGCCGGGCAGGGACGGAACCGGCTGCGGCGGAATGTCGGGATCGAGTTCAGGAACCTCGACCATGCCGCGGCCGACATGGCTGCGGTTGCGGCTGTAGCCGAAATAGACCACCAGGCCCACGACGCCCCAGACAGGCAGCACGAGCTTCGCGGTCAGCGGGAGCGACAGGTAGAGCGTCACGCAACCGATGATCGCAAGGGGCGCGATGACCCACAGGAACGGCGCGCGAAACGGCCGGGCGCGGTTGGGATTGGTCCGGCGCAGCACCATCACCGAGATTGCGACCATCATGAAGGCGAACAGCGTGCCGGCGTTCGAATAGTCGGCAAGCCTGCCTACCGGGAGCACTGCCGCAGCGAAAGCGGCGGCGATGCCGGTGACCACCGTGACGACGTGCGGCGTGCGATGCTTCGGATGCACCGAGGCCAGCTTTTCCGGCAACAGGCCGTCCCTGGCCATCGTGAAGAAGATACGGGTCTGGCCGAACATCATCATCAGGACGACCGATGGCAGCGCAACGACCGCCGCGAGGCCGACCAGCCGGCCGATCAGGGGCCAGTCGATCGCCTGGAGCACATGCACCAGCGCTTCTCTGGAACAGACCAGCGGCTCGATCGCACCGCTCTGGACGATGGCGGCGCAGCGCCCGGCCAATTCGGGCGTCCCCGGCAAGAGAACCCGGCCGGCCGCGTTGACCACCGGCTGCGCCCCGATGGCCCCGATCGCGCCGGACGCGACCAGCAGATAGAAAGCGGTGCAGATCAGCAGCGAGCCGATCAGCCCGATCGGCACGTTGCGCTGCGGATTCTTGGTTTCCTCCGCCGCGGTCGAGACAGCGTCGAAGCCGACATAGGCAAAGAAAATCGAAGCAGCCGCTCCCAGGACTCCGAGCCCCGAGGAGTCCAGCGGATTGCCGATGCCCGTAGGCAGGAACGGATTGAAGTTCTCCGCATCGAGCACCGGCAGGGTCAATGCGACGAAAGCCGTCAAGGCGGTGATCTTCACCACGACCAGCACCGCGTTGAACCGCGCGCTTTCGGTCGTACCGATCACCAGCAGCCAGGTAACGACAGCAGTGACGATGATCGCGGGCACATTGATCCAGCCGCCGATTTTCAAAGCCTTGTCGAGATCCTCGCTGTGCGCCGCCCCCAGGGCAAGCTGCACGTGCGCCAGCAAGCCGTCCGCGTTGCTTATGACGGCGGGGAAATGAAAACCCAGGCCGTTGATCAGGCCGACCGCATGGTTCGACCAGCCGACCGCGACCGCGCTTGCGCCGACGGCATATTCGAGAATGAGCGCCCAGCCGACCATCCAGGCGAAAATCTCACCGACGACCGCGTAAGTATATGTATAGGCCGAGCCCGAGACCGGCACCATCGAAGCCAGTTCGGCATAGCAGAGCGCCGCGACCGCGCAGACGGAGCCCGCGACGACGAAGCTGAGAAGCATGCCCGGCCCCGCTTTCTGCGCCGCTTCGGATGTCAGCACGAAAATGCCGGTGCCGATTACCGCGCCGATGCCCAGCAGGGTCAATTGGACAGGCCCCAGCGTGCGATGCAGCGCCCTCTTTTCTGCCGTCGCCAGAATGGCGTCCAGCGGTTTCACGCGGCCAAGCATTCAGATATCCCCTTCCCCTTTAGCGGGTTTGTCGCCTTGCTAACGCCATGCAGCGCATTGGCAAGGCTTTTACCGGCGCCCTTCCCCATATTTGCCGCAGCGTTTAGAAGGGCCGCATGTCCACGACTTTCCAGCTCGACACCTCGACCAGCCGCGCCAATCCTACACCGGCGCCGATGAAGCGCATGACCATTCCGGGGCTGCGCAAACGCAAGCAGGACGGCGTGACCGCCGAGCCGATCGTCATGCTCACCGCCTATACGGCACGACAGGCCCAGTTGCTCGATGCGCATTGCGACCTGCTGCTGGTCGGAGATTCGCTCGGCCAGGTAATCTATGGCCTGCCGTCCAGCGTGCCGGTGACGATCGACATGATGGCGGCCCACGGCGCGGCAGTGGTCCGCGGATCCTATCGCTCGGCAGTCGTCGTCGACATGCCGTTCGGCGCCTATGAACAATCGCCCCGGCAGGCTTTCGCCAATGCCTCGCGGCTGCTCAAGGAGACGGGCTGCGCGGGCGTGAAACTGGAAGGCGGCGAGGCCATGGCGGAAACGGTCCATTTCCTCGTCAACCGCGGCATTCCGGTGATCGGCCATGTCGGCCTGACTCCCCAGGCGGTGAACGTGCTCGGCGGCTACAACTCGCGCGGCCGCAGCGAGGCCGAGGCGAAGAAGATCGTCGCCGATGCCGTGGCGCTCGACCAGGCCGGCGCCTTCGCCGTCGTCATCGAAGGCGTGGTCGAGCCGATCGCGATCGCGGCGACCAGGGCGGTGTCCTGCCTGACGATCGGCATCGGCGGTTCGGCGCAATGCGATGGTCAGGTGCTTGTCACCGAGGACATGCTCGGCATGTTCGAACGCGTGCCGCGCTTCGTGAAGCGCTATGCCGAAATGGCCGTGACGATCGACGATGCCGCCGCCCGCTACGCCGCAGACGTGCGCGCCCGCACCTTCCCCGGCATCGATCAGACCTACCAGCCGAAATAGGCCGGCCGGAAAAGCTCAGACCGCCACTGCCTCGCCGCCTTCCAGCCGGTGTGTGCAGCCCAGCGCGCCCGCATCGTCCCCCCCGGCCAGCGCCGCGACCGTGCGCCAGCCGATCGTGCGCAGCCGCGCAGCCGTTTCCGCGTCGTGGCCGAGCGGCAGGAACAGCGTATCGCGGCGGGGCTCGGCCAGGGCGAGCGCGTCGATCAGCGGGTCGGGATAGAGCGAGAAGCCTATGGCCGGCTCGTCCTGCCCGGACTCGCGGGCGAGAATGCGGTAAGTGCCGCCCCGCCCCAGCGCGCCGGAGACGCCCTCGGCATAGATCGTGAAGCCGAACCAGCTCTGGTATTCGAAGCCGTGCCGTTCGGACGGGTCGAGCGTCAGTCGCGCCAGGCCCGAAACGCGCGCGGCGATCGCGCGCAGGCCCTCGATCCGGCTTGCCAGGGCACCGCCGGCATCGATCGCCGCCAGCCGCTCGATCGCAGCATCGAACGGACCGATCGCGGTTAGCAGCGGCAGATATGCCTCGCCGCCCGCCGCCACGAGTCCGCCGGCATCCTTGGCATCAAGCTCGCGCCGCACCGCCGTCACCGCGCCCGCAGGCAGCGGCAGCGCCTTCGCGGCCAGCGTGTCGACGAGATCCGGCAGAGTGAAATCGACCGAAACACCGCGCGCACCGGCAGCCCGCAGCGCCTCGATCGCGATGGCGACGATCTCACCCGCCGCCGCAACCGAATCGCTGCCGATCAGTTCCGCGCCAAGCTGGAGCCGCTCGCGCGCCGGATCGAGCCCGTCGCCCTTGATCGTCACGACCTGGCCGGCATAGCAAAGGCGCAGCGGCCGGGCCGCGGCGGCGAGCCTGGTCGCGGCGATGCGGCCGACTTGCGGCGTCATGTCGGAACGCAGCGCCAGCGTCCGCAAGCTTGCCGGATCGACGAAGCGGAACATGCGGCGCGGCTCGACACCTTCCATGCGGCTGGCGAGCGACTTCTCGAATTCGATCGAGGGCGGCTGGACGCGGTGGTAGCCGTGCCCGTCCATCACGTCGAGCGCCGCGCGCGTCACGCGCGCCGCCACGGCCGCGCTGTGCGGCAGCCTGTCCTGAAGCCCCTCGGGCAGCAAATCGCGGTCGGTGTCTTCCATCAGTACGCTGCGCCTAACAGCATTGTGCCGACCGAAAGCAACCCAAATCCGCTGCGAACCGCATGAAGCCGGTTCCAGCGCTGCAACAATGCCCCGGTTTCAGGATCGGAACCGGGTTGCCCGGCTTCGAGCCGCCGGTTGACCGGCATGATGACCAGCAGCGTGAAAGGCCAGTTCGCCAGCAGCAGTCCGCCGGCCAGCCAGGCGGTTCCGCCCGAAAGCCGCCACTGGACCAGCGCGAAGGCTCCGCCGATGACGGCCGGCGAAGCCTGCATGATGAAACCGCGGAGGTAAGCCGGCCGCCATTGCCGCACCGCCTCGGCCATCGGCAGCGCCATCCGTGCGGGGTGCCCGGCGAAATTGATATAGACCGCCGCTCCGGCGAAAGCCGCTGCAATGGCCAGGGCGATCGATCCCATCAGCATGGCCGGCTCCCTTCCGCCGGGCGGCGGCAACGGTTCAGAACG
>JAITWR010000044.1 GCA_031285165.1 Novosphingobium sp. | reverse complement strand
GAACCCTTCGCCAACCTCGCCTACGTCCGCCTCCACACCGATGCCTTTGCGGAGAGCGGCGGCAAGGCGGCACTGACCGCGCGAGGCCAGAGCACCGACACGACGTTCTCCACCCTCGGTCTGCGCGGAGCAACCAGCCTCGGCCGGGATAGCCTGAAAGCCACCGCAATGCTGGGCTGGCGCCACGCTTTCGGCAATGCGGTGCAACGCTCGGCCCTCGCCTTCGCCAGCGGCGGCGACCCGTTCACCGTCGCCGGCCTCCCCATCGCCAAAAACGCCGCCGTCATCGACGCCGGCCTCGAAATAGCCATCGGCAAAAACGCCACCCTCGCGCTGTCCTACAACGGCCAGCACGGCACCGGCTTGACCGACAACGGCGTGCGCGCCGGGTTCAGGCTGGGGTTCTGAAGCATCGGATAGTGATCCGCCCCCGTCACCCTGAACCTGGCTGGCTGCGCCGGCCTGCGGTTCAGGGTGACGGTGCGGGGAGACGAAGGAGAGGGGCGAAGCGGTTCCGATTATCCGCCCGAAAATGCACGCCTATGATGCCCAAGGCTTGCTCTCGACGAGCCCCCGCCGGAGCATGCTGTTGATCATCGCATGGCTTTGTTCAGGAGGGCCGCCGTCACGGCTGATCTATGGCTGCATTGAACATTGCCGCACCGTAGTCCCGCAGTGCCTGGGCTTCGCTATCGTCCATAGGGTTCGGGACTGAGGCTGAACGTGCTTTGGCGAGTTGGCTACGCGCCAGTTGCGGCGCGAAAAAGTCGGCTTCGCGCTCTGTGAGCCGGATACGCGGCGCCTTGAGCGGATCGCCTCCACTCCGTACAAACGAAGCGGAAAGTTGTGTTGGCGATTGCTCGTCGAACCACAGGCCCATGCGATTCCCGTTGGCATCCCGGTATATACCGTAGTCCGCGCCTGATGCGTTGTACGCAAGTGTCGTGATATGCATGAAGGCGGGAATGCGCCCCCGTGATTGCGGACGCTGCGGGATCGCAAGGTCACAGGTGTTGTCGCGATCGGTGAGGTCGAGCGCTTTCACCAGAAGATTGTGGGTGTAATTCGACACCCCTTCGGCATCGGCAATATTGATAAGTGTGCGTTTCTCGACTGCTCCGATTACGCCATCCTTGGGGTAGCCGGCCAGCCCATCGGCTGCCTGACGAACCTGCTGGCGTGTTGCCACGACGGCATCGTCGCGGGAAATGGCGCGCAAAAAAGCGCTGTCGCTAGCGAAGGCGCGGAAAACAGCGCTGTCGCTGGGGCCAAAAATTGCAGCTTCAGCGCCAGCGCAGGGGCGATCGGAAGCGCGTGCGATAGCGCCTTGCCCGGCAAGCGCCGTATTCGCCGGCAACAGGCCGGCAAGCAATCCGATCAGAGCTATCGCCGGCGGGATCATCCTGACACGGCCCGGCTTCATCGCATCCGGCTTCCGACGCCTCTCATCCTCGGCCTGTCGTCGGAATTTGTCATGCCGAAACTGACGCGCCTTCTGGTGGTTTGCCCGGGTCATTCTTCTACCCCCTTGATATGATTCGGCGAAGCGATCGGTCTCGGGGTGTTCTGCACGGCTCGGGCGTCACCGACAACGGCCCGCGCCGCCGTGCCTCCCCGCCGGCGGCGCATCTGCCGGCGACGGGGAGAAGGGGTCAGGCCCAGGCGGCCATTGCGCTTTCGAGGTTCTTCACGATTTCCTCGAAGAAGCTCTCGGTGGTCAGCCAGTTCTGGTCCGGTCCGATCAGCAGTGCGAGATCCTTGGTCATCTTGCCGCTCTCGACAGTCTCGATGCAGACGCGTTCGAGCGTTTCGGCGAATTTCACCACGTCCGGCGTCTCGTCAAACTTGCCGCGATAGGCGAGGCCCTGGGTCCAGGCGAAAATCGAGGCGATCGGGTTGGTCGAGGTCGCCTTGCCCTGCTGGTGCTGGCGATAGTGGCGGGTGACGGTGCCGTGGGCAGCCTCCGCTTCCACGGTCCTGCCGTCGGGCGCCATCAGCACCGAAGTCATCAGGCCCAGCGAGCCGAAGCCCTGGGCGACGGTGTCGGACTGGACATCGCCGTCGTAGTTCTTGCAGGCCCAGACGAATTTGCCGCTCCACTTGAGCGCCGAGGCGACCATGTCGTCGATCAGGCGGTGTTCGTAAGTGATGCCGGCGGCGTCGAACCGGGCCTTGAACTCGGCGTTGAACACCTCTTCGAACAGATCCTTGAAGCGGCCGTCATAGGCCTTCATGATCGTGTTCTTGGTCGACAGGTACAGCGGCCAGCCGAGCTGGAGCGAGTAGTTCATCGAGGCGCGGGCAAAATCGCGGATCGATTCGTCGAGGTTGTACATCGTCATGGCGACGCCCGATCCGGGGAACTTGAACACCTCGAGATCGAGCTTCTCGCCGTTGTCACCGTCGAACACCATGCGCAGCGTGCCGGGGCCGGGGATCAGCGCGTCGGTGGCGCGGTACTGGTCGCCGAAGGCATGGCGGCCGATCACGATCGGATCGGTCCAGCCCGGCACCAGCCGCGGCACGTTCGAAATCACGATCGGCTCGCGAAAGACGACCCCGCCCAGAATGTTGCGGATCGTGCCGTTGGGCGACTTCCACATCTTCTTGAGGCCGAATTCCTCGACGCGGGCCTCGTCCGGCGTGATCGTCGCGCATTTCACGGCGATGCCGTACTGCCTGGTGGCATTGGCCGAATCGACAGTGACCTGATCGTCCGTCGCGTCCCGGTTCTCGATCGAAAGGTCGTAATATTTCAGGTCGATGTCGAGATAGGGGAGGATCAGCCGCTCGCGAATCCACTGCCAGATGATCCGCGTCATCTCATCGCCGTCCATTTCGACGACGGGGTTCTTCACCTTGATCTTGGCCATAATGCTTGGTCACTCCCCGGGGATGGAAAATCCGCTTGCCTCTGACACGTCCGAAACCGGCTGGCAAGGCCGCTGCGAACCCGATATCGGCAACCGGACGGCAACGGCCCTGCCGGCCACTTCAGGGCCGGTTTCAGCATAAGGGAGCAGACTATGAGTGAGGAAGTCCTGGTCAGCGTCGCCGACGGCGTGATCGAGGTGACGATCAACCGCCCGGAAGCGCGCAACGCGATGACGAAAGCGGCGGCCGAAGCCATTGCCGCGGCGATGGACCGGCTGGAGGCGGAGAACGACCTGCGCTGCGCCATCCTCACCGGCGCGGGCGGCACCTTCTGCTCGGGCATGGATCTCAAGGGCTTCCTCAAGGGCGAGATGCCGGTAGCCGGAGAGCGCGGCTTCGGCGGGCTGACGAACTGGTCGCCGGCCAAGCCGGTGATCGCGGCGGTCGACGGCTATGCGCTGGCAGGCGGCATGGAACTGGCGCTGGCCTGCGATCTCATCGTCGCCAATGCCGACGCCAGGTTCGGCGTTCCCGAAGTGAAGCGCGGCCTTGTCGCCGCGGGCGGGGGCGTGGTGCAACTGCCGCGCCTGCTGCCGCGGCCGCTGGCGATGGAAATGGTGCTGACGGGCGATCCGATCGACGCCCGGCGCGCCTGCGACCTCGGCCTGGTCAACCGCGTCACCGACGGCCCGGCGATCGAGGTCGCCCGCGTGCTGGCACGGACCATCGCCGGGAACGGCCCGCTGGCCGTCGCCGCCTCGAAAGGCATCGTGCGCGATAGCTGGCTGTGGGCGGACGCGGAGATCAACGCGAAGCAAGGCCCCTACATCGCCCACGTCTTCGCATCGGCAGACGCCCGCGAAGGCGCGCTGGCATTTGCCGAGAAGCGCCAGCCGAACTGGCAGGGCAAGTAAGAAGCACGCGCGGTGTTGCGCTCTTTCCGGCTCTCGTTTCCCTTCATCGTCACCCTGAACTTGTTTCAGGGTGACGGGTTTGGGACAGCGGGAGCGTGCATGGCTGGCGGGATAACCCCTCCTGCCGGAATGGGTGAATCCGGCGGCGCTTGCGGGAATACCTGCCGCCCCATCCCCGGCGGAAACGGAAAAGGCGCCGCGGGTGCGGCGCCTTTCAGGCCCCTGGCGGGTGCATGGTGGGCGTAGCAAGGATTGAACTTGCGACCCCTACGATGTCAACATAGTGCTCTACCACTGAGCTATACGCCCGATCCATCGCACCCGCCGGGCAGGGGCGAGCCTCTAGCGAGGCCGCGGCGCCGATGCAAGCGGCTTTCTTGCAGCCGCTGCGAGGCGATATTCCCCCGCTCCCGCCCGCTTGCGCAAGGCGGCCGGCTTTGACACGGGCCGCGTGACGGTTCAGCTATCGGACATGAGCGACAACGAATCGGCCGCAGGCGATTGGCGCAGGGTGACGGGGGGAAGGATTCCCGGCTCGCCGGAGGCGCACGCCTTTACCCTCGCGGGGCCGTATCCTTCGCTGATCCCCGTGCTCATCGCGGTGCCGCACGCCGGCCGTACCTATCCGGGCTCGCTGCTCGAACGGATGCGCAATCCGGGCTTCGCCGCGCTGCGGCTCGAGGACCGCTATGTCGATCTTCTCGCCGCAGGCGTTGCGGCGGCGACCGGCGCGACGCTGCTCGTCGCCCATGCGCCGCGCGCGATGATCGACCTCAACCGCGCGCCCGACGACATCGACTGGGAGATGTTCCATGGCGGCGTGCCGCCCGATGTCGGCAGCTATACGCCCGGCCGGCGCGCGCGCAGCGGCCTGGGGCTGATTCCGCGGCGGCTGCCGGGGCTGGGCGAGCTGTGGAAGCGCCGCCACGACGAACAGGATCTGGCCGCGCGTATCGGCGATATACACGCGCCCTATCATGCCACTCTGGCCGAGGCGTTGGCGCAACTGCGGCAGCGGTGGGGCGCGGCGCTGCTGCTCGATCTCCATTCGATGCCGCCGCTGACGCTGCGCGGTGGCCAGGCGCCGCCCGAATTCGTGCTCGGTGATCGCTTCGGCACCACCTGCCACGGCAGCCTGGTGGGATCGGCGTTTACCTATTTCGCCGAGATGCGGCGCGGCACCGCGCACAACCGGCCCTATGCCGGAGGCTATGTGCTCGAACGGCATGCGGCACCGGAGGCCGGGCTGCATGCCTTGCAGCTTGAGATCGACCGCAGTTCCTATCTCGATTCGCGCCTGACCGAGCCGGGCCGGGGCTTTGCCGCAATGGAGCTGCTGCTGGCCGGACTGGTGCGCCGGCTGGCCGGCGAAATGGCCGCTCTGGGCCGCCTGCAAGCTCCGCCGGGCTGGGCCGAAGCGGCCGAGTAGGGGCTTTTTCCGAAAAGCGGAATAAAAAACCACCTCGCGCATTGCGCGAGGTGGCCAAGGTTCAGGGAGGAGGTGCATGATATGCACCAAGCCCCGCCAGGCCATGAGGGTAGCGCTGACAGGACAATTGCGGAAATAATACCTGTGCCGCCCCGATGCAACCCCCGGAAATGATACTTGACTTTGAAGAGGTAGGATTTTCGGGCCGGCGCTTCCTCCCTCTTTGCCGGGGAGGAAGCGCGGGTTGCGGACGGCACGGGTTCGCCGTGCGTACCGTCAGCCCGCAGCGGGCGCCGGCACCGGAATCGGGCCTTTGCCGAGCTGCACCTGACGGCCGAAAATATCGCGCACCAGGTCGAGCGAGAAGAGATGCGCATAGACCAGTTGCAGCAGGCCGTTCTGATTCCAGCCGCGCAGCACGTCGCCGCGCACTTCGCGCAGCTTCTTCTCGTCGACCATGCGGAAGCCCTGGTAGGTGAAAGGGCGTTCCTGGCCGTCGATCTGCAAGGCCAGTTCGCCGTTCATCAGCAGGTCGTGCTTTTTCAGCTCGGCCACGAATGCCGCGGTCTTCTGTCCGGCAATCTCGAACTGTTCACAGAAGCCCAGCGTCTGCTTGATGCTTTCCGATGGCTCGTCGCCGTCGAACAGCGGCTGGCCCTCGTCGAACTCGCCGACAAGGCCGCTGGTCGGGTCGAAGCAGAGCGACAGCTCTTCCGAATTCGGTTGCAGCCGCGCAAGCAGGAAAGGATAGCGGCGCGCATAGGCGGGCAGGTAGAGCGGGCCGGTCAGCGCGCCTTCGTCGTCGACGAAGACGTTGATGCCCTCGTTCATGCCCATCAGCGCCAGCGGCACCGGATCGTCACCGCCCGAAAAGATGATCGGATAGTGCCGCTGCGCCATCGGGAATTCCTCGACGGTCAGCGGGATGGCGTGCTGGCCGGCCAGCCAGGGCGCGCGATCGGTCGCGCGGCTGTGCCAGCCGGCATGGTCCTGGCGGTTGAGCGGGGCCAGATCCTTGTAAAAGATCGGCAGTGCGGCGGTCTGCGGCGCGGTGGCCATGAAGTGTCTCCCGTCGGGCGGCTAAAACGAAGGCGTGGCTTTAGGCGCTGCCCCGCGCGGGCGCAAGCCGGCCGCCGCTGCGCAGCCCGGCCAGGTGTTTGATCCCGGCATTTTCTGGTCCAGGTTCAGCGTGAAGCGTTGCAGCTCGCCGGTCCAGCATTTGCAGATGTATTCGC
>JAITWR010000151.1 GCA_031285165.1 Novosphingobium sp. | reverse complement strand
TCACCATCGACGAGAACGGCAGGATCAGGCTCGGCTACAGCAACGGCGAAAGCGAAACGCTCGATGCGGTCGCCATCGCCGATTTCCGCGATCCGCAGCAGCTCGTGAAGACCGGGGACGGCCTTTATCAATTCCACGGTACGGATGGCCGCCGCTTTCTGGCGAGCGGCGTCGACGGGATCGGTTCGGTCGTCTCGAAGCAGATCGAGGCTTCGAATGTCGATCTGTCGGCCCAGTTCGGTGACCTGATTCTGATCCAGCGCGGCTTTCAGGCATCGAGCCAGGTCATCAGCGTGGCGAACGACATGATCCAGCAACTGTTCGGCATCCGGGGCCAGGGGTGAAAGGCGCGATGACCGGGCCGGTGCGCCCCTTCCTGCCGCCGGGAGCGCTGACGAGCGAACGCGTGCAGCGGGTGCTGGCCGATGTGCTCGCTGCGTGGAGCCGCGACTGCTTCATGAGTGCGGCTGTCGCGGTATCCTGCGACGACGCAGCCCGGCCCGCGTTGAACGACGATATGGCTGAGACTGCGAGCGGGGGTGCGGCGCTGGTGCTTACGGGACCGGGCAAGCGCTGCCTGATCGAGCAAGCACTGGGCGAAAGCCTCGCAGGCAGGACGCTGTGCGATGCCGACAGGCAGTTGCTCGATGCTTTCGCCGCTGTGCTTGCGGACGATCTCGTTGCCCGGCTCGATCGCTTGCTGGAGCCAGCAGGCGGTCCTGCGATGCGGCTCCGGTTGATGCTGGGCGAGCGGACGGCCGGCAGCCTGACAGTCGGCCGCGATGCCATCACCGGGCTTGTCCGCAAGGCACTGCCCGCCGGAACCGATGAACGCGCCATCACTTCGACCAGAATGAGCGCGATCGCACGGGTGCCCGTCGCAATCGAAGGGGTGCTCGGCCGATCACAGCTCTCGATCGAGGATGCGAACGGGCTGGCGGCAGGTGACGTGCTCGTTCTCGACCGGTCGCTCGGCGGGAACGCCGAAATCCGGGCGGCAGGGAGTGGCGCGCTCATCGCCCTGGGGCGTCTGGTTCCGGATAGCGGCCGCAACACGATCAGGATCGCCGGATCAGGCGCCAACCCAGGCAGGGGGCTCGATTGACGTGAACGCAAACGAAAGCGCCAATGGCACCGGCAGCAACGGCAGGATGCGCGACTTGACGCCGATCGGCAGGGAACTGATCGGCAGCGTATCGGTGACGCTCGAAGCGAGGCTCGGCAAGGCGATGATGGCCGTCGAGGATCTTCTTGCGCTCAGGAGCGGCGCTGTCGTCGCACTGGAAACGGGGCTTGCCGACAGGGCTGAACTCTACCTCAACGATGTCCTGGTCGCACGCGGGGAAATCGTGGCGGTGGGCGACAATTACGCCATCCGCATCATCGAAGTGGCGGCCGAGACATGAGAGCCGTGCGGGCCGGATATGCCGGGATGCTGGTTCTGGCGCTGGTTGCCGGTGAGGCTTCGGCGCAGACTCTGGGACAAGCGAGCGACGATGGCGTCTCCCTCTGGCGCGTGGCGGGCGCATTCGCCCTGTGCATCGTGCTGGGGATCGGTGCCGTTCTTGCATTGCGCGCCCGCGGCGGCGCCTTGCCGGCATTCAGCGCAAAACTGTCCTTTGCCGGGTTTGCCCGCAAGGAGCGCCGGCTGCAACTCGTCGAAGTCCTGCGGCTGAACCAGCACGTCGATCTTTGCATCGTGCGCTGCGACGATACGGCCATGTTGCTGGCCGCTTGCACGAACGGTGCCGCCATCCTGCCCTGGCCGCAAGACGCTCGGGCGAGCGAACCCGCCGATGGGAAGTGGCCCGCGTGAGACACCTTCTCGCCTTTTTGCTGCTGTTGGGCGTCTGGGCCGGGCAGGCGGCGGCACAGGAAGCTCCGGCGCCCGGATCGTTCGAAGAGCAATTTGCCGGTTTCGCCGTTTCCGATGGGCCGCAAGCGCTTTCCACGCAGGCGGCCGGAAATGCCGGTGCCCCGCCAGTCTCTGCCGCGCCGCGTTTTCAGCCTGTCGAACCGGCTATTTCACGGGCCGCGCCTCCCGGGGTCGCGCCCCGGGCATCGTCCACTCGCGATCCCGCTGCGACTACCGCGACCATTCCACCAAGTCCGGCCATCGGCACGGCCAATGTCGTGCGGCTCGTTCTCATCCTGTCGTTGATGGCATTCATCCCGGCCATGGTGATTTCGATGACATCGTTCGTGCGCATCGCCGTCGTGCTGTCCATGATCCGCCACGCCTTCGGTATGCCGGAAACGCCGCCCAACCAGGTGCTCGTTTCGCTGGCGCTGTTCCTCACCGCGTTCTCGATGATGCCGACCATCGACGAGGTCAACTCCAGGGCGCTCCAGCCTTTTCTCGCCGGCGATCTCGATGTTCGGCAGGCACTCGACAATGCCTCGGCGCCGATGCGCACTTTCATGCTCCGCCAGGTCCGCGATCAGGACATCAAGGCGGTTTACGATATGTCGCACAAGCCCCTGCCGGACCGCGCCGAAGATGTCGAACTGATCCGGCTCGTGCCCGCTTTCATGCTCAATGAACTGCGCGTCTCGTTCCGGATCGGTTTCGTCATCCTGCTGCCGTTCCTGCTGATCGACCTTGTCGTTTCCAGCGTGCTGCTCTCGCTCGGCATGATGATGGTGCCGCCCGCGACCCTGTCGCTGCCTCTCAAGGTGCTGATGTTCGTCCTCATCGACGGGTGGAGCCTGGTTCTTCAGGGCGTCGTCGGGAGCATACATTAGCGATGCTCCCGCAAGCCCTCGCCGGCGTGCAGCCGCAAGTGTCCGGGGACGACGAGGACCGGCTATGGCGCGCACTGGTCAGGGATCGCTCGGCCGGGGTGCGCGAAAAGCTGTTCTCGCTCCACGCGCGCTTTGCCCGCAACGTGGGCCGGCGCGTTCGCCGCGAACGCAATTACGGCGATATCGATCCCGCCGATGTCGACCAGGCGGCCTATGCGGGGCTCATCCATGCGATCGACCGCTTCGATCCTGACAGGGGCGTCTCTTTCCGCGGTTTTGCCGCCGCCCGGATCTCGGGCACAGTGATCGAGACGATTTCGAAGATGAGCGAGATGCGCGAGCAGATCTCGTGGCGCCACAAGGTGCGCAGCGAACGAATAGGCTCGCTGCACGGGCAGGACATCGAGGCGCTTTCCACCGGGCAGGCGCTGGAAACCCTGGTCGAGATCGCGGTGGGTCTTGCCGTGGGCTTCATGCTCGAAGGGACCGGGCTTTATCGGGAAGAAGGGGCTGCGGCAGCGCCCAATGCCTACGAGAGCGCCGTCTGGAGGGACATGGCCGATACCTTGCGTGTCTGCCTGGACCGGCTTCCCGAGCGTGAACGCTCCATCCTTTCGCGTCACTATTTCGATGGAATGACGTTCAGTCAGATCGCCGGACTCTCCGGGTTGGGCAAGGGACGCATATCCCAGTTGCACCGATCCGCTCTCGACCGGTTGCGACGAAATATGCGACAGCAAGGCCATTTCCAGTTCGAACGGTAGAAAGACGAGAAGCATGTCGAAAGCACAGGGAGGAGCGCTCTGCCCCGACGAGATCATGGCAACGCTGGTCGGGCTGTTGCAGCAGGACGAGCCTGCGGGCCTCGCGCGGCTCGACGAACTGGCCGGGCGCTATCCCGATGACGCCCGGCTGCTTTTCCTCAAGGGCTCGATGATGGCGGCCCGCAAGGACTACGACGGTGCGCGCAAGGCGATGCGTCAGGCTGTCGACGCGGCGCCGGATTTCGCCATTGCCCGGTTCCAGCTCGGTTTCCTCCTGCTCACCTGCGGTGAACCCTGGGCGGCCCGGGAAACCTGGGGGCCGCTGCACGGATTGCCCGAAGGACATTACCTGCTGCATTTCGTGCGCGGTTTGTCCCACCTGATCCATGACGCGTTTCCGGCGGCGATCGGCGAGCTTGAGCGCGGGATAGCGGCCAACAGCGAAAATCTTCCCCTGAACCGCGACATGCGGCTGATCATCGACGAGATCCGCCGGAAGGAACTGGCCGGCGGTGCCGGCGGCCAGGGCAGCGATGTTTCGTCGGCCCAGCTTCTGCTTCAGCAGGCGTCGCTGCGGGCAACGCGGCACTGACGCATCATGGCGATGGAGCCCGTCTCGAACGTCGATCGTGTCGTGCTGTTGCTGCGTCAGCGGCTTGAGGAACGTGAGCGTGTGCGCAAAGGTCGGCCCGATCAGCCGCAGGATGCGGGCAGGGCGCCGGCGACCGGCGGCCTCGGCGCTCTTGCCGCGCCTGGCGGCATCGACGACAAGACCCTGCGGCGGACATTCATCCAGACGCTTCTCGCCGAGCAATTCGGCAAGGAGCTGATCAACGATGCCCAGTTCCAGCAGGTCGTGGCGCGCGTGACGGAAGCGATCGAGACCGATCCGGTGACGGCCCGCCTGTTGTCGCGGCTGCTCGACGATCTGCGCGCCCGCGGCGCCTTGTCCACCGGCGCGCCGCGATCCTGAAGTCCATACGATGCACAAGAACGAGGATAACACCGGGCCATGACCACCCAGATTTCCGCAGGCGCCGCCAGTGACCGCCTCGACCGCCTGCTCGGCTTCCTCGCCATGGACCAGGACAACCCGGCGCTTCTTGCCGACGCGGCCGAGGCGGCTTTCGAGGCAAGGCGGTTCGGGGTGACGGCTGAACTGCTCGGGCGCCATGCCGCCCTGGCCCCGTTGCCGCCCGCGCTGTGCAACCTTGCCGGACTGGCGGCTCTTGCCGAAGAACGCTTCGGCGATGCGGAGGCGTATTTTGAGCAACTTCGCCGCAGCGGGATCGATGATCCCGGTGTGCGCTTCAACCAGGCCTGGGCGCTTGCGATGGTCGAGCGTTACGGCGAGGCGGCCGAACTGCTCGACGACGAGGTGATCGCGGTGTCACCGCGCGGGCCGACGCTCAAGCTCCAGGCCCTGCATCATCTCGGCGATCTCGATGTGGCGCTTGCCGAGGGCAGGGCGCTCATCGCGCGCTATCCGAACGATCAGGCGCTGCTGGGTGCCGCGGCCACGCTGGCGATGGATGCCGACGATCTCGCCATGGCCCGCACTTGCGCCGGGCGGGCGCCGGACAGCCCGCAGGCTCTGGCCGTGCTCGGCATGCTCGCGCTCGATGCAAGCGATGTCGGGGGCGCCATGGACCTGTTCGACCGGGCATTGGCGCGCCAGCAGGGAAGCCCGCGGGCGCTGGTCGGCAAGGGGCTGGCCCTGCTGGCCGGTGGGCAGGCCGCGGCCGGTGCCCGGGCGATCGAGGCGGGCGCCGCTCATTTCCGAACCCATCTCGGAAGCTGGATCGCCGCAGGCTGGGCCTGGCTCATCGCTGGCGATACGGCCCGCGCACAGGCCATGTTCACCCGGGTCTGCGAAATCGACGATACCTTTTCCGAAGGCCATGGCGGCCTTGCGGTGCTGGCCCTGGAAGCCGGCGATCTCGCCGAAGCGCAACGGCGCAGCGAAATCGCCCTGAGGCTGGATGCGGAAAGCCTGGGCGGAATCCTGTCCAGAATCATGCTGTTGCAGGCGCAGGGCGATACCCGCACCGCCGCGCGCATCCGTGATATCGCGCTGGCAACACCTGTCGGACCGAGCGGGAAGACCCTGCTGGAAGCGCTGGCCGGGATGAACCGGAAGTCCGATGGATGATCTTCGGACAAAAAATCATTGTACAACAATAAATTGATCCGGCGGGAGTGTAGCCCTCAGCCCGTCCAGACTTCGCCTTCGGGTTTGCCGCGTCCCAGTTTGTCGGGCAGCGGCTCGGCCGCGGGCGTGAAGGCGAGCGACACCGAATTGATGCAATAGCGCTCGCCTGTCGGCGGCGGTCCGTCGGGGAAGACATGGCCCTGGTGCGCGCCGCAGCGCGCGCAGACGATTTCGGTGCGGACCATGCCATAGCCGGTGTCGCGCAGATAGCGCAGGTGGCCCGTGGCGAAAGGCGTGGTGAAACTTGGCCAGCCGGTCCCGCTTTCGAACTTGGCATCGCCCTTGAACAGCGGCAGACCGCACAGCCCGCAGGTGAAATTTCCGGGCCGCTTCTCGGTGAGGAACACGCCGCAGAACGGTGCTTCCGTACCGTGTTCGAGCAGCACATGGCGCTGTTCATCGTCGAGCCCGGCGGCAAGCGCGTTGAACTGGGCATCGGTCGGCGGCGTCAGGTCGAACGGAGATGCGGTTTCGTCACTCATGGGCTGTCCTTTGGGTCGCGTGCGATTCGATCCCGACTATAGGCCGCCGGGCGATGTCACGCGACGCAGGCGGTTTGCGTAATTACGAATTTGCGATCGATCGCTTCTATTCTGTTGCTGCCCGCTGCGGCTCAATTTTATTGATGGGCCACAGTTGCGGAACCGGAGAGGAATAGCGATGGAACTCGGCCTGCTTTACGAATTCGACGTGCCGCAGCCCTGGGCGGGCGCGCATCCCTGGGGGCAGCGCATGGGCGAGCGGCAGGCCTATCGCGACAATATCGAGCAGATCGTGCTGGCCGACAAGCTGGGCTTCGAGGCGGTCTGGCTGGTCGAGCATCATTTCCGCGAGAACCGCAGCCACATGCCCTGCAACGATGTGGTGCTGGGCGCGCTGTCGCAGATCACCACGAACATCAAGCTGGGCTTCGGCGTTGCGCTGATGCCGCATGAATTCATCCATCCCGCGCGTGTCGCCGAAAAAGTGGCGACGGTGGATCTCCTGTCGCGCGGCCGCGCCATCTGGGGCATGGGCCGCTCGACACCGATGGAGCAGATCGCTTTCGGCGTCGATATCCCGGCGAGCAAGGAGAAGCTCAAGGCGGCGGCGCGCAGCGTCGTCGGCATGTGGGAGCAGGAATACTACGAGGAGCATTCGGACTATCTCGACTTTCCCAGGCGGATGGTCACGCCCAGGCCCTATCAGTACCCGCACCCGCCGGCCTGGATGGCGGCCTCGACCGAATCGAGCGCAACCATGGCGGGCGAGAACGGCTGCGGCCTGCTGTGCTTTTCCATCATGCAGCCGCTCGACCGCCTCAAGCAGATCATCGACACCTATCGCGAGGCGCAGAAGACCGCGGTGCCGCTGACCGGCGTGCATACCGACAAGGTGGGCGTCTATACGCTGGTCCATTGCGCCGACACGCGCGACAATTTCGGCACCAACCGGCTCTGGGAGTCGATGTGGTGGTGGTACAAGGGCCTTGCCGAGTTCCATCTGAAGTGGGAAATGGCGCATCTGACGCCCGAGCAGAAAGCGCAGGCTTTCCCGCTGCTCGAAAGCCGCGCGCGCGGTGAGTTCGACATCACCGAGTTCGACCGGGAGGACATGGTCGTCGTCGGCACGCCGGACGAGTGCCTCGAGAAGCTGCTGCGCTACGAGGAAGCCGGTGTCGACCAGTTGCTGTGCTATCTGAACTTCGGCTACCTGCCGCACGAGGCGGTGATGCGCTCGGTCGAACTGCTCGGCACCCGGGTCATCCCCGAACTCAGGAAGCGCGGCGCCTCGGGCGTTGCCTCCGGGCTCGAACGCGAGATCGTCCGGGCAGGCCGGTCCCGGTGAAAGCTCCCGTCGCCGGGCCGCGTCCGGTGCGCAATCACGCCAGGGCCGCGCGCATCAGGCCATAGAGCCGCGGCAGGTCGTCGCGCACCGCGGCAAGGGGGCCGGCGAGGCCGAGCACTGTCGGCACGCACAGGCCGCGCATCGGCATGGGAACGGCGATCGACCAACAGGGCGAATGGGCCACGGCGCCATCGGCATAGCCGTCGTGGCGGATGCGGGCGGCGCCTGTAAGGATCGCGGGAACGTCGGCCGCCGGAATGCGCGCGCGGCCGGCGAGGCGGGTGATTTCCGCATCGTCCAGCATCGAGAGATAGGCGCTGCCGATCGCCGAGCCGAAAACCGGGACGCGCAAGCCGCGCTCGCCATGCCGATCGTCCCCGACGGCCAGGTCGATCACCTGCATGAACAGGTCATTGGGCGTCGTTACCGTGACGGTCATGCCGGTGGCGGCGTGGACCGCCCCGATCAGGTCGCCCACGCGCCCGTCCGCGCCACAGGTTTCGACGATCCATGCGCCGAACCCGGCAAGGCGGGGGGAAGGCAGGTAGGTCTTGCCGCGCGCTTCGAACACGAGATGGGCGGAGTCCACCATGGTCTTGAGGAGCTGGTTGGCGGTGGAAGCATGTATGTCGAGCGCGCGGGCGATATCGACGGCGCGCAAGGGCCGCCGTGCCATGGCGAACAGTTCAAGCACGTCGAGCGCGCGGGTCGCGGAACGCGACAGACTGCGCCGGTCGCCCGGACGTTTCACCCGAACCCGGCCGTCGCGACCGCGCACGGAACCGTGCTCGATGATCGCCACGAAAAATGCTTCCTTATCGGAGATCGGGCTCCGGGCGCCGTATCACCGCCCCCCGGCAGGCGTGGCAAGCGGGGCGGGCCCAGGCCCGCTCCGCCGTACCGATCATCGCAACTGGCTGCCGATGATCAGGCCGATGATGCCCGAGCCGATCGCGGCCATGATGATATCGCCCCTGTCGTCGCGGTAATAGCGATATCCGTGCCGCGGCGGCGGCAGGTTGTAGGCACGCCAATCGCGGATGACGTACCGGTTGTTGTTGAAATGGGGGAAGTGCTGGCCGGTCCGCCAGCGGCCACTGTAGCCGTGATAGCCATAGCTGCCGCCGTAGTGCTTCCAGCGATAATCGCGGCGATCCCAGCGGCCGTGCCGCCCGTCACGATCACGATCCCAGTTGCCGTGGCGTTCGTCACGATCGCGGTCGTGCCACGGCTTTGCCATTGTCGGGGTGGCGGCAAGCACGCTGGCGATAGCGGTCAGTCCTGCCACGGCTGCGGAAAAAGTCTTGTTCATAACAATCTCCCGGGCGCAATGCGGTTGCCATTGTAATCGGTAAGCAGATGCCGGTCAATCAGCGGGGTCGTGACCGGCCGGAAGATCGGCCGACCAGCGCCGGATACAAGCCGGTACAAGGGAGGGCAGGCATCTGCCGGCATTCTCCCCGCACCGGCCACCGCCTTGCCCGTACCGGTCTGTTCCCCGCTTCGGCCCGAGGCATTCCCTGTCCGAAACGCAGGCTTCGGAGCGGATGCCGGGACGCTTCCGATCAGAAAAAATGAAAAGCTCTTGAAAATCGTTTCGAGTAATCTACATTGATGTCAGTACAGACCCGGGGCGTGATATCACCCCTACCCCGCGTCCCGGGCTGTGCTATCGAGTGGGGTGGCTGCAGACACCCTGTCGATCGCGCGCGGAAGTGCTGCCATCCTTGCCGGTGCCGATCAGGCGGACCGGCCCGGCACGGTTCCGCGCCGATCCTTTCCATAATTGCGAAAACGGCGATTGCGAGAACGGCTGGCCGATGCCGTCTGCATCATCGGCGCATCGCCGTGCGGCGGCAGGCCCCGGCGGTTTACGCCCCGGCCAGCGTCAGCCGGGCCGTCAGCAGCGTCCTTCCCGGTTCGGAAACCACGTCGAGCGAGCCGCCGACGCGCACGATGCGCGCGGTCATCGAACGGACGCCGATGCTGATCCCGGCCTGGCGAACCGCTGCCACGTCGAATCCTGCGCCGTCGTCCTCGACCCGGAGCACCAGCTTGTCCGCCTCGGGCAGATCGAGACGCAATTGCACGTTGCGGGCGCCGGAGTGCTTGATGACATTGGTTAATGCCTCCTCGACCAGCCGCGAGAGCGCCAGATACTGCAAGGCGGCCGGCGGGGTGCGCCAGGCTTCGGGAAGCAGCCATTCGGAAGCTATGCCCAGTTCGTCGAACATGGCCGTGAAGCGATGGCGCAGGGGCGCGATCCACTCCTGCGGAGTGGCCGGGATGGTCACGCTCGCCGAATAATTGGTGTCGATGGTCTGGCGCAGATCGTCGCGGATGAATTTCAGCATGGAGAGAACCTGCGGCGGGGCCAGCGGCTCCGTGCTGCGTTCGACCGATCGCATCATGTGAACCAGCGCGCCGCCCAGACCATCGTGGAGGTCGTGGGCGATCTGCAACTGGTATTGCAGGCGTGTATGCGAAAGCGCCAGCGCATGTTCCCGCTCCAGAGTCACGGTCAGTTCGCGGCGCGCCTTTGCGACACTTTCGGCCAGTTCTTCGTTGAACCGTTCGATGCGCCCCAGATTGCGGGCATGGCGCAGGCCCATGATGGCCGACAGGGCGAAAGTGCTGGCGATGTTGGACCAGGGGAAGATCGGCTGCGCATCGATGAGGTGTGTAAGCACCAGTGCATCGTGAAGGCCGGCAACGGGCAGGACCATGAGGCAGGCGGCCAGAATCGCATGTTCGCGCCGGCGCGTGCGCCAGGCGTGAACGAGAAATTGCAGGCAGTTGGCCAGAAAGATGATCGCTGCCGCACGAAAGCCTGCCCATTGGGCCGCATTGACAAAGGAGAGCGGCGCCAGCGCCAGCGCGGCAATCAGCACGCCGGTCACGCTCCACAGGGTGCGTTCGGTCCGCGGCCGGACCTGTTGTTCGCCGAAGCGCCAGGTGAACATGCAGAAGCAGGCGACGGACAGCAGCAGGGCTATTATGTTGACGCAGGCGAGCATCAGCGAAGAGGTGAACGGCCAGGGACTGATGATCAGGATATTGGCGGCGAAGGCCATCCAGAACAGCGACGAGAAGGCGTACCAGCCGTAGAAAGTCTGGTCGCGCCGCATGATCCAGACGCAGAAGAACAGAATGCCGACGATGCCCGAGACGATGAGGTTGATCTCGAACAGCGTGCGATGGTGCCACCGAAGGCTATCGTGGAGCCGGCCGATGTGTCCGGGGTCGCCGATAAAGACCGGCCCCAGGCCCACGGATTGTCCGGCCACGCCGCTTACCCGCACCTCGATCGTGTTCACGCCGTCATGCAGCCAGTTTTCGGGCAGCATCCATTGCCGCGGCATGTTCCAGCTACGCGACAGCGGCTCGGTCAGATGCGTGTCGCTCCACAGGTGCCGGCCATTGACGAACACCTCGCCGGCCAGGACCACCGATTGCAGCAGGAGGGCAACCGGTTCCCTGGCCGCGCCGGGGCAGTCCTGCCGCCAGTCGATGCGATACCAGATGCTGCCGCCGGCAAAATCCGGGTGGCGGCGGTTCCACTCGTCGGGCAGCGATACCGCCTGCCAGTCCGCCGCGGCCGGTTTCACGCCATCGGCGCCGGCCGGTCCGGCATGGACGGCCAGAATCCGTGTCGTGCAATCCGCCGCCGAAGCCGGAGCCTGCGCCCATGCGGGCGCGGCGAAGGCCCACAGCACCAACAGCGCAAGCCATCTCAAGCGAGCAGCCCCCGCTGTCCGGCGGCATGGATCGCCTGGGTGCGCGAGGAAACCTCAAGCTTGCGGTAGATGCGCTTGATGTGGCTTTCCACGGTGTAGCGCGACAGGAACAATCGCTCGCCGATGTCGCGGTTCCCCAGCCCCTCGGCCACCAGGCGCAGTATCTCGCTTTCTCGCGGGGTCAACCCGCCGTCGTCCGGCTGTCCGACCTTGCCGGCGGGCAGTTCCTCGATGATCTGCCGGGCCACGAACGGATCGATCGGGGCGCCCCCGCGCAACACGCTGCGCAAGGCCAGCATGATTTCCAGATCGTCGCGTTCCTTCAGGACGTAACCGGTCGCGCCGGCGCGCAGGGCGGCGAAAATCTCTTCGCGCGCGCGCCAGGCGGAAATGACCATGATGCTCAATCCGGGGTCGCGCGTTCGCAATTCGTCGATCAGTTCGATGCCGCTGCCGTCGGGCAATCCGAGATCCACCAGCGCCAGGGCGATGGGCTGGTCGATCAGGCAGGCCCGCGCCTCCTTGAGCGATGCGGCGAACACCAGCGCGTCTGCCGGGTAGCCCAGGTCGAGCAGCAGGGCTTCCAGCCGCTGCCGCTCACCGGGCTCGTCATCGACCAGCAGCACCGGCGATGGCAGCACGAGATCGGCGGTGAGTGCGCTAACAGACATTCGTGAAACCACCATTGTTCGGCATGGACGGGCCTTCGATACGATTCGGCTCGCTAATCGAATCGGCAGGGCCATGCACCTGTTTGCTTGCGGTTCGGGCCGCCGATCCCGCAAAATACCTGATTTCAGGTATATGTGCGCCCCCGTCCGAGCCCGGCCGATCAGTAGCGGAACGAAACATCGAGGCCGAAAGTCCGTGCCTGCTGGAACCGGGCGCTGGCGACAAAGCTGGCAAAGACATCGGAAAAGGTGATCTGCCGCGCGTCGGTCAGGTTCTTGACCCAGGCTGCAAGCGTCACCCTGCCCGCCGGCAGGGGCACGTCCTCCAGCGCCATGCGGCCGCCCAGCAGCCACGTCGCCGGCAGGAATTCCAGCGATTGAAACTGGGGAAT
>JAITWR010000150.1 GCA_031285165.1 Novosphingobium sp. | reverse complement strand
CCGCTGGAAGCCAACCTCGAGCATGCGGTCGAATCGCTGCTGGCCTTCGGCCGCGATACCGAAGTGAAGGTGATCTCGATCGGCGAGGAAGTGGCCGACGCGGAAACCGCCATGGCGCTGGGCATCGTCGAAGGCGGCCGGGTGCTGCGCGGCATCCGCCTGCGCTATCTGCAGGACGAGCCGCTGGGCCAGACCATCAGCGACGTGCCGATCGAATTTGCCGAAGGAATCACCGAAGACGCGCTGGCGCGCACGCCAATGCTGGCGCTGCTGCGCGAACGCGGCCACCGCATTCTCGGCGGCCGGCAGACGATCAGCGCGCAGACGGCCGATCCCTTGTTGGCGGCGCGCCTCGGCATAGAGCCCCGCGCCGCCGTGCTGCGGATCGAACGCGTGGTAACCGGCGCGGGCGGGGTGGCGGTGCTGCGCACGGTCGCCACCTATCGTGCCGACCGCTATCGCATCAGCCTTGATCTCAGCCGCGGCGGTGAGCCGCAGGTCTTCTAGGTGTCCGATCGAAAACCAAGTTGAGTGATGCCAGATGGTTAGCTTGACGGCCGCCCTGATCGCTGATTCCGGGGTTTTGCGAAAACTGCGGGATACAGGGATGGTCTGGACTGACACCACTCGCGCGCAGCATGCGCGAGACGAGTTGGCTTTGCCAAGCGATATGACCGACGCCGAATGAGCGGTGCTGGAGCCGCTCTTTCCTCGACCGGTGAGGACGGGCCGCCCTCGCAAGTGGCCGCTGCGCCGGATCGTCGAGGCAATCTTCTACCTGTTGCGTGGCGGTCTGCCGTGGCGGATGCTGCCGCCGTATTTCCCTCCGGCCTCGACCGTGCGGTACTGGTTCTACCAGGGGCGCGAAGCCTCGCCCAGCGCCGGTGTGATCGACAGCCAGAGCGTGAAAACCACGGAAAGTGGCGGCCCGCGAGGCTACGATGCCGGGAAAAAGATCAAGGGACGAAAGCGCCACATCCTCACCGACACCGAGGGCAATCTGGTCCATGCCGTGACCCATACGGCCGACATCCAGGATCGCAACGGCGGCCCCCTGGTGCTGAAGGGGACCGTCCAGCGCTTCCCGTGGCTGCGCCACATCTTCGCCGATGGCGGCTATGCCGGCGACAAATTCAAGAGCGCCCTCGGCGAGATCGGCGAGTGGACCATCGAGATCATCAAGCGATCCGATACCGCCAGGGGCTTCGAACTTCTGCCACGCCGCCGGGTGGTCGAGCGCACCCTCGCATGGCTCAACCGCAATCGGCGCCTGGCCAAGGACTTTGAACATACCATCGCCTCCGCCACGGCATGGCTCTTCGCGGCCTCCGTCCAATGCTTCATCAGGCGGATTGCAGGGGCATAAAATGCAATGACTTAATTTTGAATCGGACTCTGAACGATCTACAAAAACTGAACATGTCAGCAAGTGACAGGCAGCATCACTTCTTCTGGAACGTCACCAGCGTAAGTAAACGAACAGGTGGCAGGAATGCTTTTTTCGTGAATACCGACGACATGTATGATACGAATATCATTGCAGCCACCGTCCATAATATTCGGAAGTTTATCAACATTTTTGACCCAATGAACGCCCGGTTTACTTCCAATCCGATAGTGCCCAATCAAAAGCTCGCGTTTGCCTAGCCAGACAAGCGCTGTGCCAGCATACTTTTCTATATCCTTGCCCCGAAGAATTGTATAATGTCTTTCATAGCACTTTAGCTCGCCGCCCCCCTTCGGCAAGGCCACAAGATTTTCGACTTCCGAGATAAGCGCCTTTTCACCCGCCGTAGGGTGTTCAGTGCAGCCGAAGCAGGCCAAGGCAAGGATAGCTGGCAAAGTACGCATCTAAATGATACCTACATCGCCTTATTCTCCCTTGCAATTCCACTACGACCGCGTTGGCGAACTTACTTCATTCTTTCGCGGCCTCCGCCCCGAACGCGCGCTTCCCTTTGCACTTCCACAATGCCAGCGCGTGGTCGCGTTCGTCGCCGCGCAACCGATCCGCGAGTGCAAGCAACGCGCCGTAGATCGTCGCGCGGTCATCGTCCGTCAGATCGATCGACCCGGCTTTGACGACATGCTCGATCAGCCGGCGTCGCCGGGAGCGGGCGCGCCCCGGCTTGCCTTCGCAAACCTCGTCGAACCGGCCTTCGAGAAAGCCCCAGGCGATCTTCCGGCCTGGCAGAACCAGCGCATGATCCATGTCGCAGATCCGGTCGAGCCGGGATCGGAACAGGTCTTGCCGCCCCGTCTCGCGACGATCCTCCGGTCCCATCCCCGTCCCCCGAATATTGCAGGAAATCAGGCTACAGAACCCGAAATCCTGCAAAATTCAATACTTCATTGGGTGCTATTTATAAAATAAAATCAGATGATTATGAATATTTCACGGCGCACAAATTCAGGGTGACGGTTCAGGTCGAGAGGTTGCCCGCCATGCGATCGCCTCTCAAGGGGGCAGGGCTTTATGTCTTATGCGAAGGCAGCGGGCTCCAGCCTGGTTACGAGGCCCGCCGCTTCGCCTCGATCTCGTCCAGCAGCCGTTCGACGAACCCGAGTACCTCGGCATGCCCTTGCGTCACTCCCATCGCTTCCTCGTTGATCAGCGAGCGCGACAGGCCGGTGATCAGGTGTGAGAGCACCACCGGCGGGAAGGCATCGGGGGCGATGCCGGCTTCGCGCAGATACTTTGCGATGAAGACTTCGTTGACCGAATGCAGCCGCTCCATCACCCGCGCGCTGATCTTCTGCATCGACTTGCGACGGTTGGCGAGCGCGATGAATTCCTGAGACAGCCGGCTGTGCTGTGGATGGAGGCTGAGATCCCATAGCGCGCGCAGCGGGTTGTCGCTGCTCACCGCCAGGAGGTGGCGCTGGAGGAATTCCTTTTCGGTCCGCTCATAGACCGCGACGAACAGGTCATCCATCGTGCGGAAGTAATAATGGACAAGCTGGCTTTTCAGCCCCGCCCGCCCGGCGACATGGCGCGAGGTGACGGCCGAATAGCCTTCCTCGATCATCAGCGCCTCGGCCGCGTCGAGGATCGCCTTGCGGGTGGAGGCGCTGTCCTCGGTGCTGCGTCCTTTCCGCGCCGGAGCGGTTGTCGCGGTGTTCGGGGCGTCGCTCAGGTGACGCCCCGGACATAGGCATCGATCGTGCCCGAACAGGCGATCTTGTCGCCGCTGGCCATGTCGGCATAGCGCTGGATATCGGCGTCGATCGACGGGCTGCGGTTGCCGCAGCCGCAGGGCTCCCAGGTCGCGCGGATCTTGTCGCCCGAGATGACACCGCCCCAGCGGCCGTCCATCGACAGGTCGAAAAACGCCGCGCGCCCCTCGATCTCGCCGCTGGCGGGGATCGGGATCAGGTTCTCGCCGCTCTCGTCGAGCAGCAGCAGCATGACCCAGGGCGCCATGTGGTAGCGCCCGTGGGTGCAGCGCGGCGCGGTCGTGCTGATTTCCTGCATGCCATAGGAGTGGCAGATGCCCTCGGGTTTGATGTTGAAGGTGTCGAAGATGATGTCCTGATAGTCGTCCGGCACCTGCACGCGCTTCAGGCCGCCGCTGATGAACGTGGTGTTCTCCTGGAAATCCTTGCCGCTGTAGCCGCGATCCCGAAGCATGGCGGCGACTTTGTACATCGGGCCGAACAGGCCCATGATGTGAAGCTTGTGGTGGCGGTTGGCGATCGCCGCCTCGCAGGCCTGTTCGGCCACCGATTCGATCTGCCGCTCGCGCCTGGCCGCCTGCTCCTCGAAATAGGCGATGTCCTCGGGCCGGGCCGTGCCGTCGGCGATCTTCTTGCGCAGCACCACCATCTCGGTGATGCTGCCGATCGTGATCGGCGGTGCGTCGGGCCGGAAAGGCGGGATCGTCGGATCGGCCAGCGCCGCGTACATCGGTGCGCCGGTGGCGGTGTTGCGCGGCGTGTGGGCTGTCTGGCCACAACTGATGATCAGCCGGTCCTGCTGCGGGTTGAGCCCCGCCCAGATGATCTGCCGCAAGAGCGCCTTGCCGGCGAAATCGAGATCGGCCTGGGTCGCGTTCATCATCGCGCATTTGCCGGTCGTGCCGCTGGAGCAGGACACGAAGTGGCCATGCTTCTCAAGCAGATGCAGCCAGTCGTCGAGACCCGCAACGCCGCCGGTGTCCATCGGTTCGACACGCCTGGTGGAAACCGTGTCCAGCCACTTGCCCAGGCGGTCCCACCGGGATTCCATCAGCCAGTTCTCGGGGTAGGACTTGTAGGCGGTGTGGGCGAACAGCAGCGGGACGATGTCCTCCATGCGCGCCACCTCGCTGACGCCGCCTTCCTCGGCGCGGTTCTGCAACAGCTTGATCTGCCGCACCCGGCTCTGGAACCGCTCGTTGACCGCCTCGAGCTGCGCATCGCGGATCTCGTCATAGCCGAGCGCGAAGGGATTCTCCTCGTCGACCATGGCGACAAGGCGTTCGGTCTGGGAAATCGGGGTCGTCACCGCATCCATGATGGCATCCTCATCCTGTTCTTCGATTTAAGCAGATGCCTAAAATGAAGGCGCGGGGGAGTCAATGCAGTGACCTTTCCCGCTTTGCCATTCGGATGACCTGACAAGCCTGCCGCTCAGGGTAAACCGTCCCCGGCAGGGTGAATGGAGGCAATCAAGTCTTGAGCGGGTGCTTGATCCGCCGGTAGCGGATCATCACGCGCAGCCTGTCGGTCCCGATTCCGGATTCGCCCCGGCTATCGTTCCGGCCGGACCGCCGCGGCGCACGACCATGCAGAGATACCTCTTGCACCATTCGCCGAATCCGCTAGATACCACTGCGAGAACAGTGTTCTCACTGTGGTATCCAGCGGCCGGAAAGGGGCTGAAAGGGTGGTATTTATGGACACGTCTTTTCTGGGAACGCTCGCCGGGCATTATAACTGGCAACTGTCGCTCTATGCGCTCCTGGGCATCCTTGCGGTGCCGCTGGCGGGGCGCCTGTTCCGGCTCATTCCCGCCTTCGGCGCCGCGCACAGACTGAACAGCGAGGTGCTGGAAAAGAAGATGGAGCGCCCGGCCTATGCCGAGAACCAACGCTGGAACCGCAAGTGGGGCGGCGTCTTCATGGCTGTCATCTTCGGCCTGATCCTGCCCTTCTGCCTGACGGCCGAGCCGCAGCCCTGGTGGAAAGTGCTGCTCGACATCGTCGTCATCCTGATGGTCTATGATTTCTTCTATTACCTGACGCACCGCTTCCTGTTCCATGACAGCAAGTTCCTGGGCGGGCCGCTGATGTGGGTCCATGCGGTGCATCACCGGCAGCACAATCCCTGCCGCCAGGATTCGAGCTACATCCACCCGATCGAGGTCGCGATGGGGCTGGGCCTGTTCGTCGCGACGATCTTTGGGCTGTCCTTCCTGATGGGCAATTTTCACGTCGTGACGCTGATCGTCACCTGGGTCGCTTTCTCGCAGATCAATCTGCACAACCACACGCTCTGGGAAGCGGATCGGTTTCCCTACCGCTACATGACCTTGCAATCGCAAATGCACCACAACCATCACGCCCGGTTCACCGGCGGGAATTTCGCGACGATCTCGCTGCTTTACGACTGGATGTTCGGCTCGCTCGACTATGGCCAGGGCTGGGGCCCCCATCTGCGCAGGCAGGATGCGGGCAAGGCCGCGTAAAGGCGTTCCTGCGAAATGGCGAGGGGCGCTTCCCCGGAGCGCTCCCTCGCAATGATCGGTTGATAGCCCTTTTGCGCACGCTATCCTCGCTGCAAAAGCAAGGGGAAAGCAGCATGACTCATCGGCGGATCGACCTGCGCATCGAAACGGGCGCGTTGAGCAGCGGCAAGTCCTGGACTCTGGCGGCCACCGTCCACTTGCCCGATGCGCCCGGAGAAAATCCGCCGGTGCTGATCGGCCTGCCCGGAGGCGGCTACAACCGGCACTATTTCGACTTGCGCGAGCCCGGCTACAGCGAGGCCGCGCACCATGTCGCGCGGGGCGTCGCGGTCATCGCCATCGATCACCTTCGCGTGGGCGGCAGCGACATCCCTGCACTGGCGGATGCCGGCCTGGATGCCTGCGCCGAAGCCGATCACGCCGCGTTGCAGGTGATCCTCGGCCGGCTGCGCGACGGCACGATCGCGCCCGGTGTCGCGCCGATCCGCCCCGCGGCAGTAGTCGGCGCAGGTCAGTCGATGGGCGGGCATATCGCCCTGCTGATGCAGGCGCGTCACCGCAGCTTCGACGCGCTCGCCATGCTGGGCAGCAGCGTCGTCTGCACCAGATTGCCGGCGCGCGTTGCCGGCCAGGAGGTCTGCCTGCTGGGCAAGCAGGACGCCAGCGAGGGGCTGGCCGCGCTCGCCGGCTTCGATTTCCGCTTCGCCTTCCACTGGGATGACGTGCCCGACCATTTCGCCAAAGCCGATGTCGAGGCCAGGCGCGGCGGCGGGCCGATGCCCTATTGGGGCAGCGCTTCCACACCCGATGCCGGCGACGGGCTCGTGCCTGGCCACCTCGCGAGTGCCGCCGCCCTGATCGCAGTGCCGACGCTGATCGCCATGGGCGAGCGCGATGTCTGCCAGGACGGACTGCGCGAACTGGCCGCGTTCATGTCGGCACGCGATCTCGCGCTCTTCGTCGCGCCGAAGATGGCGCACATGCATAATTTTGCCGGCACGCGCGAGGCAATGTGGCGCAGATTGAGCGCCTTCATCGCACAAGTCGCGGACAGTGCGGCCTGACTGCGCGGGATTGAGATGCGTTTCGCTTCGCCCTATCAGCGATCGGGCGCCCGATCGGTTTCACGGCTGGTTGCGTGACGGAACATCATCACGGGAAATCGGGTTTCATGCCACGGCCAGCACTGCTTTTCGTCTGCCTCGGCAATATCTGCCGCTCACCGCTGGCCGAGGCGGCGTTTCGGGAGGAGGCCGCGCGTGCCGGGCTCGACGCCACGGCCGATTCGGCAGGCACCGGCGACTGGCATGTCGGCACCGCGCCCGATCGCCGTGCGCTGGCCGAAGCGCTGCGCCACGGGCTCGACATTTCCGGCTACCGCGCGCGGCAGGTTTCGCCAGAGGATTTCCGGCGCTTCACCCACATCCTCGCGCTCGATCGCCAGAACCTCGCCGATCTTCAGGCGATCGCGCCTGCCGATGCAACCGCCAGTCTCTCGCTGCTGCTCGATCATGTCGATGGGCGGAAAGGCTGCTCCGTTGCCGACCCCTATTTCGGCGCCGACGAAGGCTTCGCCGAAACCTGGCGCGAAGTGCATCTGGCGGCACAGGCACTGGTGCGCGCACTGGCCGGGTAGGGCGTCATTCCCGGCAAGGGCGATCCGGCTGCATCGGACCGGACTTTCACAGCAGGTACATCGTCAGCCAGCGCGCGACGACGGCCGGGCGCTCCATGCCCTCGACTTCCAGCGTCACGTCCATCGCCTCGCGGATCTTGCCCGGCCCGTCCTGCGCCAGTTCGGCGATCATGAAAGTCGCGCGGACCCGACTGCCCGAGCGGACCGGGCTGATGAAGCGGATTTTGTCGAAGCCGTAGTTGACTCCCATCCGCATGCCCGGCAGCCGTGGACGCGGCGTTTCCGAGCGCAGCGGGGCGAGCAGCGAGAGCAACAGGAAGCCGTGCGCGATCGTCCCGCCGAACTCGGTTTCGGCCGCCTTTACCGGATCGACATGGAGGAACATCCAGTCGCGCGTCGTATCGGCGAAGCGATCGATCAGCGCCTGATCGACCGTCAGCCAGTCCGATCGGTAGCTCCTGCCTTTCTCGGCGCGGATGAAATCTGCAAGCTCGCTGTTCATGTGCCTGTCTCTCCTTCGTATCCCCGGCCGGGCCTTTTCAGGTGCCGCCGGCAGGCGGGGCCGGTTTGCTTTTGCCGGCGCTTCGCTTATACAAACGGCCGACGCCCCGGCCGTTCGGATGCGCAAGCGACCTGCTCCGGCCGGGGCTTGTTTTTCGTATCGCCCGCTTCACCCGATTCCTCAAGGAACGCATATGTCCCGTCGCCGCCAGATTTACGAAGGCAAGGCCAAGATCCTCTACGAAGGCCCGGAGCCCGGCACGCTGATCCAGTATTTCAAGGACGATGCGACCGCGTTCAATGCCCAGAAGCGCGGCACGATCCAGGGCAAGGGCGTGATCAATAACCGCATCAGCGAGTTCGTTTTCACCCGCCTGAACCATATCGGCGTGCCGAATCACTTCATCCGCCGGCTCAACATGCGCGAGCAACTGGTCCGCCAGGTCGAGATCATCCCGATCGAAGTGGTCGTGCGCAATGTCGCCGCGGGCTCGATCTCGCAGCGCCTCGGCATCGCCGAGGGTGAGCCGTTGCCGCATACGCTGATCGAATACTACTACAAGGACGACGCGCTGGGCGACCCGATGATCGCCGAAGAGCATATCGCCTGCTTCGGCTGGGCCTCCAACGAGGAGATGCAGGACATCGCGGCAATGGCGATCCGGGTGAACGATTTCCTCTGCGGCATGTTCGCGGCGATCAACATCCGCCTGGTCGATTTCAAGCTCGAGTTCGGGCGCATCTGGGACGGCGATTACAGCCGCGTGATCCTGGCCGACGAGATCAGCCCCGATGGCTGCCGCCTGTGGGACATGACCACCGGCGAGAAGCTCGACAAGGACCGCTTCCGCCGCGATCTCGGCGGTGAGCAGGAAGCCTATCAGGAAGTTGCGCGGCGGCTGGGGCTGTTGCAGGACGACGGGCAGCCGAGCGAGGTTCTCGACCTGTCGAAGCACCGGAAGCTGCGCGGCAAGTAAGGCATTATACCTCTCCGGTTTCCCGCAGGGGGGACGGAGACGAACGGAGCCGAGATGCGGCCTTACCCGTCACTCCTGCTCCTTCTGCTTTCCGTCCTCGCCGTTTCGGCCTGCGCGCCGCAGGCCCGGCAGATCGCTTCCGCCCCGGCGCAGCGCCCGCGGCCGGTTTGGGGCTTCCAGCAAAGCGACATCCCGGCCGAGCCGGCCTGGCGCTTCGGCCGCCTGCCCAACGGCATGCGCTATGTGATCCGCCGCAACGCCAATCCCAGGGGCACGGCGATGGTGCGGATGGAAATCGCTGCCGGCTCGCTCGACGAAGCGCCGGCCGAGCGCGGCTTTGCCCATTTCGTCGAGCATATGGCCTTCAACGGCAGCACCCACGTTCCCGAAGGCGAGATGGTCCGCCTGTTGGAGCGCAACGGCCTGGCTTTCGGCGCCGACACCAATGCCGCGACCAGCTTCGAGACGACAACCTACATGCTCGACCTGCCGCGCGCCGATGCCGGGCTGCTCGACGTTGCGCTGATGCTGATGCGCGAGACTGCGAGCGAGCTTTCCTTCTCGCCCGAGGCGGTCGACCGCGAGCGCGGCGTGATCCTGGCCGAAATGCGCGACCGCAACACCTGGCAGATGCGCAACGGCATGGACCAGGCGAAATTCCTTCATCCGCAGGCGCTGTATCCCGATCGCTTCCCCATCGGCGTCGCGGAGACGGTCGGAGCGGCCACGGCAACGGGGCTCAAGGCGTTCTGGCAGCGTGAATATGTGCCCGAACATGCGACGGTGATCGTCATCGGCGATTTCGACCCGGCAGTGGTCGAGCACGGGATCATTACCGGCTTCGGGAACTGGCAGCCGGCGCCGGCCGCACCCCGGCCGGATGCCGGCCCGGTCGATCCCGCGGCCCGCGACCGTACCGGGATCTATATCGACCCCGCGCTGTCCGAGCGTGTCACCGCCTCGCGCCACGGCCGCTGGATCGATGGCCCGGACACGCTGGCCCAGCGGCGCGAGAACCTGCTGCGCCAGATCGGCTATGCGATCGTCAACCGCCGGCTGCTGCGCATCGCCCGCCAGCCCGATCCGCCTTTCCACGGGGCCGGCTTCGGCACTGCCGGCGTGTTCCGTTCGGGGCGCACGACCAACCTGATCGTCGATACGATCGACGGCAAATGGCAGCGCGGGCTGGTCGCTCTCGTGGCCGAATACCGCCGGGCCATGCGTTACGGCTTCAGCGCGGCGGAAGTGGCGGAGCAAGTCGCCAATATCCGCGCCGCCACCCGCAACGCCGCCGCATCGGCTGCCACGCGCAGCAATGCCGCTCTGATGGGCGCCGTCTTCGACCTGCTGCGCAACGATATCGTCCCCGCCGATCCCGCCGGCGGGCTCGACCGGCTGGAGGCGTTCATTCCCGGGATCACTCCCGACACCGTGCTGGCCGCGCTTGAGCGCGAGGCGGTGCCGCTCAAGGCCCCGCTGCTGCGCTTCCAGGGCCGCCGCCAGCCCGCCGGCGGGGCAAAGGCGATCCGCGCCGCCTGGAACGAAGGGATGCGCGCCAGGCTGGAACGCGGCGGCGAAATTGCGAGCGCGGGTTTCGCCTATACCGATTTCGGCCCGCCGGGCGCGGTGGTCAGCGACACCCGCGAGCCGGTGCTCGGCATCCGCGAGGTGCGTTTCGGCAATGGCGTGCGGCTCAACCTCAAACATACCGACATCGATACGGACCGCGTGCTCGTCCAGCTCAGTGTCGATGGCGGCGACATGCTGAACACCAGGGAAAACCCGCTGGCGACGCAGATGGTCCCGGCGCTGCCGATCGGCGGGCTCGGCAGGCACAGCCAGGACGAGCTGCAATCGATTCTTGCCGGCCATACGATCACGACCGGCATGGTCAGCACGCCCGAGACATTCGTTTCCTCGGCGCAGACCACGCCGCGCGATCTCGAGCTGCAATTCGCAGTCATGGCCGCTTTTCTTGCCGATCCCGGCTTTCGCCCCGAGGGCGAAGTCCACTACCGGCTCAATATCAACAATTTCTTCGCCCAGTACCGCGCGACACCCGGCACGGCGCTGGGTAATGCGATCGGCGGCATCCTTTCGGACGACGATCCGCGCTTCACGCTCCAGCCGGTCGAGGCATACCGCAAGCTGACGTTCGCCAGGCTCAGGCAGGATCTGGCCGATCGCTTCGCCCGCGGCGCGATCGAGATCGGTGTCGTCGGGGACATCGACGAGGATCAGGTGATCGCCCTGGCGGCGCGGACATTCGGCGCGCTGCCCGGGCGCGAGGCCGATTTCAGGCCTTACGAGGAACAGCGCAGGCGCCCTTTCACCACGAACCGCCAGCGGCGCATCGTCCGCCACACCGGCCCCGCCGACCAGGCACTGCTGCGCCTGACATGGCCGACACGCGACGACAGCGATCCGGTCGAGGTGCTGAAGCTTGCGCTGCTCGAACGGGTGATGCGGATCGCACTGACCGAGACGCTGCGCGAGAAACTGGGCAAGGCCTATTCACCGAGCGCGGCAAGCACGCCGTCACGCTTCTGGAAAGGCTATGGCGTATTCGGCATCGCCGCCTCGGTCGATGTCGGCGACGTGCCTGCGACGCGGGCGGCGATGATCGCAGCGGTCGCGGCGCTGCGTGCCGCGCCGGTCCCCGACGATCTGCTGCAACGCGCCCGCGCGCCGATGATCGAGGCGCGGGACAATGCGCTCAAGAGCAATACCGGCTGGCTGGCACTGGCCGATCGCGCGCAGACCGAAGCCGGCGAGATCGACCGCTTCCAGAAGATCGACGAACGCCTGCGCGCGATCACGCCCGCCGACGTGCAGGCCATGGCCCGGCGCTTCCTGGTGCCGGAGGAACAGGTCGAGGTGCTGGTGCTGCCCGAAAGCGTGGATGAGCCCGGCCCGGAAAGGCCATCCTCCGGCGGGGAAGGCGGCGGCGATCGGCCGTAATTCGCCGCAGTGAGCCTTGCGGGCAGGTGCCCCGAACTTCCCGAACCTCACCCATAGCGACCACGGCGAACTTTTTGCCGCGGCCGGAAATATGACCGACAATCAACGGCTTCGACGGTGAGAAAGAGCCCGGCCTGTTTCGCGCTTTCGGCCCGTGTAGGAAAGCGGATTCTGCGTGCGCCCGCAGGCAGCCCACACCCGTCACCCCATCCCGCACCGTCACCCTTCTTCGTCACCCTGAACTTGTTTCAGGGTCCATCGGGCAGTTTGCCCCTGTTGCGGCGGTGTTGGCGGAGAGATGGACCCTGAAACAAGTTCAGGGTGACGGTGTCGGGACAGGTACGGGTGTGCGGGGACAGGTGGGTGTGTGGTGACGGTGTGGGGACAGGTGCCCGTCACGGCAGCCCCGGCCCTTTTGCCGCATCCTCGAGCGATTGGAAGGCACTGTCGGCGCCCCGGCCGGGCATTGGT
>JAITWR010000147.1 GCA_031285165.1 Novosphingobium sp. | reverse complement strand
CCGGGATCGGCCGGCGTGAGCCCGGTATGGGTGTAACGCGGGCCGACCGAAAAATTGGCCCAGCCCCAGGTGCCCGAGGTCTGATAGACGATGGCGGCCTCGCCCCCTGCGTAATCGGCCTCGATGCGGTTTCCGCCGGCATCGTATGTGTAATGGCCGCCATTGGCGGAAACGCGCAAGGCAAGGCCGTGGCCAAGGCCGCCGTCGCCCAGCGCCACCATGGCGCCTGCCAATGCGATTGCCATTAAAGTGACGGTCATAGGGACTCCTATCGTCAGATGCTTGCCGGCCGCGAACGCGAATCTGGAATGCTATGAGAAAGTATTATAATAGCGTTCATCGCAAGATGAATAGGAAATCCATAAAAAAGATTGTGCTTTCTAAAATTTTTCTGTAATTTTCCTTATATTTACGAATATGCGAGGAAAAGTTTAGAGATTTTCTTTTCGGAAAATCGTTTGTCATGCCAAAAAAAAGTGGGTACAGTGGCATGTATCAATCTAAAAACCAGATAATCACTTATATTACGTCTGGATCATATGACAGAATCGATCTATACTCGAAAGCTATTGTCAAGGATGAAGAAATAACGAAAACAAAGGGATTTACAGATTTTAGCGTTGCGAAATATAATTGCGGAACAATGCTCGTAAATAACATATGAAGACCCTGCGTGGCCTCACGCCTTACGAATACCTCTGCAAATGCTGGACAAATGAACCTGAACGTTTCAGCCTAAATCCGCACCATCAAATGCCGAGGCCAAACAGCTAGTCCTGCAACCGCAGGGCCACGTCGTTCATAAAGCGGGTATCGTCGTCTCCGGCCAGCCGACCGGCTTCGGCGGAGATCGCGCCGAGCATGTCGGCAAGCGCGTCCATCTCGGACTTCGCATAGTTGCCGAGGACGTGGCCCGTCACGCGGTCCTTGTGGCCGGGGTGGCCGATGCCGATGCGCACGCGGCGGAAATCGGGGCCGAGATGCTGGTCGATCGAGCGCAGGCCGTTATGCCCGGCAGTGCCGCCGCCGCGCTTTACCCTGACCTTGAAGGGCGCAAGATCAAGCTCGTCGTGAAAGACGGTCAGCGCGTCCATGCCGAGCTTGTAGAAGCGCAGCGCCTCGCCGACCGCGCGGCCGCTCTCGTTCATGAAAGTGGCGGGCTTGAGCAGCAGAACCCTGCCGTTGGCACCGGCCCCGTCGGCGCCGGTGATGCGGCCCTCCTGAAGCCAGCCCAGGAACTTCTTCTGGACCGGGCCGAAATCGTGCGCTGCGGCAATGGTGTCGAGCGCCATGAAGCCGACATTGTGCCGGTTCATCGCATATCGCGGACCGGGATTGCCGAGGCCGACCCAGAGCTGCATCCGATCCCCCTCTCCCAACCCTCTCCCCCGAAAGGGAGAGGGCCGTGAGGATTACGCTTCCTCGGCGGTCGTCGAGTTGTCGCCTTCCTCGCTGCGAAGACCCGAAGGCGCGATGATGGTCGCGATGGTGAAGTCGCGGTCGGCAATGCCGCTTTCGACGCCCGCAGGCAGCTTCACATGGCTGATGTGGATCGAATCGCCGACTTCGAGGCCGGTGACATCGATCGCCACCTGTTCGGGGATGCTGTCCGGCGCGCAGACCAGGTCGAGATCGTGGCGCACGATGTTGAGCACGCCGCCGCGCTTGAGGCCGGGCGATGCCGCTTCGTTGACGAAAACCACGGGCACGTTGACGTGAACCCTGGTGTCTTTCGAAACGCGCAGGAAGTCCGCGTGCAGCGGGCGGTCGGTGACCGGATGGAAAGCGACGTCCTTGGGCAGCGTCCGCAGCTTCCTGCCGCCGACCTCGACCTCGACGATCGAATTGAAGAAGTGGCCGGTGCCGAGCTGGCGGACCAGTTCCTTTTCCTCGACGTGGACAGCGAGGGGCTCCTCATTGCCACCATAGACAACGGCGGGGACGCGGCCGGAACGACGCAGGGCGCGGGAGGCTCCCTTGCCTGCCCGATCGCGCGTCTCGGCCGGCAGGGTAAGCATATCGCTCATCTTCACTACCTTTCGAAAACGGTTGGATGTTCAAGGTTCGCCGTCACGCCTCCAGGGATGACCATGACGGGAAGCGCGGGCGGTTAGCGGCAATGCGGGCAAAAGGCAAGGTCCGGCTTACTGCACCCGGATCACTTTATAGCCCCGCGCCGCCAACAGCGCCGGCAACCCTTCGGCTCCCGCCATATGGGCGGCGCCCACGGCGACGAACGGGCGCTGCCCCCGGGCCAGCATCGCGGCAAGCCTGTCGCTCCAGGCCCGGTTGCGGCCGGTGAACAGCGCTTCGCGCAGTGCGGGATCGGCAAGCAGGCCCCGGTGCGTCTCGGCCTCGATCCGCCGCATGTCGCCCCGGCGCCAGGCTTCGGCAAGATCGCCGCCCCCGGTATCGATGCCGCGCGCATCGCGCAGCACGGCTGCAAGCAGGCGGCGCTGCTCATCCTCGGGCAAGGCGTCGAAAATCCGCAACTGGGCGAAAGCGCCTTCAAGCTCGATCACCGGCCTGCCGCCGGCCAGCTCCAACACGGCGCGGTCGATCCCGTTCGCGGCATCGTCCGGACCCTGGCCGGCACGCGCCAGCGTGAGCGCCGCGGCCCAGGTTTCGACATCGGCGAAACCGGCCTCGCGCGCTCCGGCCGCGTGCAGCGCTTCGGCGAGGCGGGGGCGAAGCGCCGGCTCGACCCGGACCGAAAGCGGCGGCAGGCCGGACGATCGCGCCAGTCCGGCGAATGTCTTCCGCAAGGCGGCTCCATCGCCGGGATTGCCGACCTCGACGACGATCCGGTCCGAACCGCGCAGCGCCGCGTCGATTTCGGCCGAGCGCCACAGCGCCGGGCGATCGAGGGCATGGATCGTGCCGAACAGCCAGCCCTGCTCGCCGTGCGGCCCGTCGATCCGCCACAGCGCGGGATGGGCGGGCTGCGGCGCGGGGGAACAGGCGGCAACGGCAAGCGCCACGAGGAAGGCCAGTGCCCCGGCGATTCTCTTTCGTTTTCGTTCGCGCCGGGCGAACGGGGCGGGGCGGCGATGGCGGGGCAAGGCGTTTCCTATTGCACCCGCTCGGCGGCGATGCCCTGCGCGGCGAGCTGTTCCTGCAAGCTGCCCGGCCCGGCGAGATGGCCGGCGCCCACCGCGACGAATACCGTGCCCGGCTTTGCCAGCCGCTGCCGGACCCATTCGGCCCAGGCCCTGTTCCGGTTGATCAGCAGCACCCCGATCAGTTCCGGGTCGTCCTCGTCGTCGTTCATCAGGCTGGCGAGGCTTTCCGCATCGCCCTTGCGCCAGGCATCGATGATCCGGTCGAACTGCCCGGCCACGGTCGGGAGCTTGCCCACCACTTCGGCGAAATAGCGCTTCTGGGCTTCGGCCGGCAGCGAATCGAACAGGCCGATCTGATATTCGGCGGTTTCGAGCGCGGAATGCGGATGGCCGAGAGCCTTCGCCCGCTGGTCGAGCACCTGCTCGACACCGTTCTCGCCGGCATAGCCCGAGCGGATCAGCGGCAGCGTCGACAGCGCGACCGCCGCGTACCACGGTTCATAGCCGTCGAAAGCCTGCGCCGGCAGGCCGAAGCCGACGAGTTCCTTTTCGTAGGATGTCTTCAACTCGGGCGTCAGCATGCCGCGCAGCGACTGGCCGGGGGGCAGCATGGCATGGCTCAGGACGAGCCGCTGCATCGCCGCCGGATCGGTCCCGGTGATCTCGGTCACGAGTTCCTGCGAACCGTCGAAGGCTCTCTGCACTGTTCCCCGGAACCAGTCGATTTCAGGCGGCAGCACATGGATCGTGCCGAAAATATAGATCGTCGTGTCCTGGTCGGACACTTTCCACAATGCCGGCGATGCCTGTCCGGCCGGGGCGAACGGCTGCGCCGATGCCGCAAACGGCAGATGAAAGAACAGTGCGAGAAGGAGACAGGCGATCCGCCGAAAAAGGAGCTTCATGTCGGGCTTTATAGGTCTGGAGCATCGTGCGCAAAAGTGGGAACCGGTTTTGCGCAAAAAACGATGCGGCAACAAAAACCTGGAGCAAGATGCGTGATTCACAAATCACGCAGCTTGCTCCAGTCCGGTCCTCAGTCGAGGAACGACTGCCTGTTGACCCGAATCCGCCCATCCGCCAAAGGCGCGAGCCATGTCCGCGTCCTCTGCACCCCCGAGTTTTCAGGAGATGATCCTGCGCCTCCACAGCTTCTGGAGCGCGCAGGGCTGCCTGATCCTGCAACCTTACGACATGCGCATGGGCGCCGGCACTTTCCACCCCGCGACGACACTGCGCGCGCTCGGCCCCGAGCCGTGGAAGGCCGCCTACGTCCAGCCCTCGCGCCGGCCGACCGATGGCCGCTATGGCGAGAACCCGAACCGGCTCCAGCACTATTACCAGTACCAGGTGATCCTGAAGCCGAACCCGGAGAACTTGCAGGAGCTTTACCTGCAAAGCCTGGCCGGGATCGGCATCGACCCGCTGGCGCACGATATCCGTTTCGTCGAGGACGACTGGGAAAGCCCGACGCTCGGCGCCTGGGGCCTGGGCTGGGAAGTCTGGTGCGACGGCATGGAAGTGACGCAGTTTACCTATTTCCAGCAGGTCGGCGGGTTCGACTGCAAGCCGGTGGCGGGCGAGCTGACCTATGGGCTGGAACGGCTGGCCATGTATATCCAGCAGAAGGACCGGGTCTATGACCTTGCCTTCAACGACCCCGATGGGCCGAATGGCGGCGTGACCTATGGTGACGTGTTCCTTGAAAACGAGCGGGAACAGTCGAAATACAATTTCGAGGTTGCCGACACGGAACAGCTTTTCAGGGGCTTCCAGCATGCCGAGGCGGAAGCGCAGCGCTGCATCGAAGCCGGCGTGCCGCTGGCGGCCTATGACCAGGCGATCGAGGCCAGCCACCTGTTCAATCTGTTGCAGGCGCGCGGCGTGATTTCGGTGCAGGAACGCGCCAGCTACATCGGCCGTGTGCGCGATCTTGCCAAAGGCAGTTGCCAGGCGTGGATCGGGAAAAACGAAGCCCGCTGGGCCGGGAAGTTTCCGGGGTGGACAGCATGATGGTCCCCCAAAATCCTCCCCGGCACGGGGAGGGGGACCGCGCGCAGCGCGGTGGAGGGGGCTCTC
>JAITWR010000135.1 GCA_031285165.1 Novosphingobium sp. | reverse complement strand
GATGTAATCGGTAATCCGCGATCCTGCCGGAAGTCCTGCAACCGTTCGCGCCATGCCACCCTCCTGCCGTTCAACGGCCGGAAGTGTAGCATTCAAATTACATTAAGTGAACAGTATTGCCCTTAAACCGCGAAAACCTCAATGAGTCGTGTACGGTGAAACCGCCCCATACACAGGACGAACGGAATGCCCGCCTTGTGGCCGATCCGAAAACCCTTGGCAACACGTACAAATTACGCGTTGCAGAAATGCAACACCTGTGATGGAGTGCAGGCAAGTGTTTGATTTTTCGTATGTTCCACGTGGGCGCTATCCTGCAAAGCCGGGCGCTCGCGGGGCAGGCGGAGAGTGAATATTCCGCCTTCGGGAGCGCCTTGCCAGGCGCAGGTCGCGCCCGTGTGCGGTGAAAATCAGCCCCGACCGATCGTGGCCCGGCATTCTGCCGCGACTTGCCATGAGATGCGGTATCAGCTAGCGGCGAACCCGCCTGAAAACGCAGGCTTTCGGCCGGTCGGGGAGTAGCGCAGCCCGGTAGCGCATCTGCTTTGGGAGCAGAGGGTCGCAGGTTCGAATCCTGTCTCCCCGACCATTTCTCAATTTGGCCTGAATTGCCGGCATCACGCGCCCCGCACCCTCCGGCGGTGCGAATAAGCACATAGGGCCGCCCCTGCCGCCCTGTGGTCCCCCGGTGGCGGGGAAATCGGCATGGAGCGATGCGCCCCGGCTGGCGCATTGCCGGACGGGCATTCAGCCGCGCCGCACGAGGCCGCGTGGCTGGACGATGCCGAGATCCCAGTGGCTGACCACGCCCGGCGCAGCATCGCAGACCGCGGGCACTGCCGTCGCGCCGACGATGCCGGTCCACGGCAGGCCGTGGAACGGCCGGCGGCCGTCTTCCTCGACCCCGCCCATCAGGTTCACTTCCAGCGGCGGATCGCCCTTGATCACCACCCGGTAGCGGCTTTCGCCCTGTTCCCACAGCGGATCGAGATCGTCGGTGCTGTCGCCCAGTTGCCAGTAGAAGTGATAGACGATGAGCGGCGCCCCCTCGACCCAGGCGGTCCATTCGTAGTGCTGGCCGCCGACCGTGCCGGCTTTCACTTCGCCGTAGAGGTGCTTGATGTCGCGCCTGGCTTTCGAAACCTCGAACCTGACGGTGACTTTCTCGATCTCCTTGCCGAGCCCCCTGGCGATCATGTCCATCGAGGCATAGAAATACTTGTAGGTTTCGGGCGAGCGGCGCGGGTTGGCGAGCAGTTCCTCCGGGTCGAGGCCGAAACCCATGACTTCGGTATAGACCATCGGGTTGCGGACCTTGTCGATGATCTCGGTCACTTCGATGCAGTCGATGCGGTTCATCAGCCGGGTCAGGGTCAGCGGCAGGATATCGCCCGAATAGCCCGGATGGATGCCGCAGCCGTGATAGGACGTGCCGCCCTGCCGGCAGGCCGCCTCGATCCGCGCGGCCTCGTCGGGGAACCACTTGTTCGGCAGGAACGGCCCGGCCGGCGAGATGACGTTCTTGCCCGAGGCGAGCAGGCGGCAGACGAGGTCGAGCGTCGTCGTCGCCATGTTGAGCGGCGCGAACAGCACGCAGTCCGCTTCCATTGCGATGAATGTCTCGATGTCGTCCGAACAGATCACGCCGGTAGCCGGCAGGCCGACGATATCGCCCGCGTCCTTGCCGACCTTTTCCGGGTTGGTGACATAGACGCCGACCAGATCGATGACCGGGTTCTCGATGAAATGCCTGAGCGCCGCCGAGCCGACCGTGCCGGTGGCCCACTGGATGACGCGATAGGTTTTTGCGGACATGGGGTGTTTCCTCTCCTGTGCGAATCTTTGCCGGGTGCCGACGCTCAGTTCAGGCCGCGGACCTGGCCGCCGTCGACGCGATAGTTGGCGCCGGTGACGAAGCCCGACCGGGGGCTGGCCAGCGTGCAGATGATCACCGCCAGATCGTCGGGCGTGCCCAGCCGGCCGGCGGGCGGCAGATCGAACACCTTGTCGGCGGCGAGGCGGTCGGTGACTTGTGCGATCGTCGCCTCGGGAATACCGTACTTGGTGCGGCCGAAGCGCAGCAGGCCATCGACCATGATGATCCCCGGCGAAACCGTGTTGACCGTCACGCCGACGCCCTTGAGCGAGCCGGCCAGGCTGACGGTGAAATTGTTCAGCGCCGATTTCGCGCCCGAATAGTCCGCCCCCAGATTGTTGGGCTGGACCGCCACGGCGCTCGACACGTTGATGACCCGGCCGAACCCGGCGGCGGTCATGTCGGGCACGGCCAGCCGGCACAGCCGGATCGCCGCCAGCGCATTGGCATTGAAATTGGAAAGCCAGTCCTCGCTGCTGATCTGGATCGGGGTTTTGGTCGTATTCCCGGTGGAACTGCCGCCGGCATTGTTGATCAGGATTTCGATATTGCCGCCCAGCGCCGCCACCGCCTCGGCATGGACCGCGGCGCAGGCATCGTCGGTGCCGAGATCGCCGATCGCGACACCCGCGGCGCCGATTTCGGCCGCGACCTGTTCGGCCCGCTCGCGGTTGCGGCCATGCACGACCACCCGCGCGCCTTCTTCGGCAAGCATGCGGGCAACGGCCGCGCCGATGCCGCTGCTGCTGCCGGTCACCAGCGCACGCCGGCCCTTGAGCTGCAAATCCATATCCGGTCCTTTCCGTTCGACTGCCTGCGCCCATAGCCCGTCGCCGCCGGGGACGACAGGTGCGAAGCCAGGAAACACGGCGCAGGACACCACAGCAAGGAGGCAGCGGATATCCCCGGATGGGAACATGCGGCAGACGGCCGGGCCATGGCCGGCGCCCTGCGCCCGCCCGGTTGCCCGCCGACCGCTTCGCGGGCACAAGGCCCACCGGGAAGCGGAGGCCGGAAAGGGAGGGAAAGAATCATGCACGGGCAGAACGGCGCAGGCGAAGGAGAGGGCAGCGGCGCGGGATCGCAGCCGGCCTCCCCGGTGTTCGACCGGCCCGGCGGGCGCGCGGCTCTGGTGCTGGGCGTGCTGCTGCTGGTCAACATCGTGAACTTCGTCGACCGCCAGCTCCCTTTCATCCTGATGGAATCGATCAAGCGGGACTTGCGCCTCGACGATGCCGAGATCGGCCTGCTCGCTGGCCTCGTCTTCGCGCTCGTCTATTCCTTCGCCGCCCTGGCGCTCGCCTGGATCTCCGACCGCTGGAGCGCGCGGCGCATGCTGGTGATCACACTGGCGGTGTGGAGCGTCTTCACCGCGGTTTCGGGCCTCGCCCGGAACTTCGCCGGCCTGCTCGGCGCGCGGATGGCGGTTTCGGCCAGCGAAGCGGGCAGCACGCCGGCGGCCCATGCGCTGATTTCCGGCCTCTATCCCGCCCGCCGGCGCGCTTTCGTGCTTGCCGTCTTTTCGCTCGGCGTGCCGCTCGGCTCGATGATCGGGCTGGCGCTGGGCGGCTGGATCAACGATATCGCGAACTGGCGCACGGCCTTCTTCGTCGT
>JAITWR010000078.1 GCA_031285165.1 Novosphingobium sp. | reverse complement strand
CTTGAACCGTTCAACGGGAACCGGGCAGTTCGCCGAAAAAGCGGTGCCGTTGGCGCGACGACAGATATCACAATGGCAGAGATTGACATCGGCCAGCGGCCCCAGAACCTCGAACCTGAATGCGCCACAGAGGCAACTGCCCGGTATTGCTTTCGCTTCCGTCATTGGAACTTGATAGCCTGCAAGCGCCTGCAATGCACCTTGCCTTTCACGCTGCAAACTCGGCGGTACGCCTCTCTGCGCCCGCTTGCGTCATGAGCATGGCCCCGATCTTTTCGGCAGTCGCCAGCAGCGCGGTATCGGCAAGGTGAGCATAGCGTGCGGTCATCTGAACGCGAGAATGGCCGAGCAGGCGCGAGGTGGTCAGCAGGGTTTCGCCCGTCATGACGGCGTGGCTGGCGAAGGAGTGCGGCAGGTCGTGGAGCGCAACCCGGCGGGCAATTCCGCTTCTTGCCTGATCGAGAGCCAGGCACATTTCACCTGCCGGTAATTCTCCCGGCAGGGAAGCGGGAATAGCAGTCATCCGGCCCGCAAGCCGGATGACGGGAAGGCTCGCGCCCCCCTGCGCGCCGGAGGAAATTACAGTTCCTGCAAGTCCTTCACCAGTTGCTCGGCCATCTTCTTGGCATCGCCGAACAGCATCTGCGTGTTCTCGTTGAAGTAGATCGGGTTGTCGATGCCGGCGAAGCCCGCGCTCATGCTGCGCTTCACGACCATGACCGTCCTGGCCCGATCGGCTTCGATGATCGGCATGCCGGCGATGGCGCTGGTGGGATCGTCGCGCGCGGCCGGGTTCACCGTATCGTTGGCACCGATGACGAGCGCCACGTCGGTCTGCGGCATTTCGGGATTGATGTCCTCGAGTTCGACGAGCTTGTCGTAAGGCACGTCGGCTTCGGCAAGCAGCACGTTCATGTGCCACGGCATGCGGCCGGCAACGGGATGGATCGCGAACTTCACGTCGACACCCTTTTCCTCGAGGTGCTCGTAAAGCTCGGCGACGCGGTGCTGCGCCTGGGCGACGGCCATGCCGTAGCCGGGAATGATCACCACCGAGCCGGCCAGTTCCAGAATCGGCGCGGCTTCCTCGGCAGTCATCGAATGGACCGGCCGTTCTTCCGCCTGGCCCGCGGGGCCAGTGGCCAACTGCCCGAAGCCGCCGAACAGCACGTTCGAGAACGAGCGGTTCATCGCCTTGCACATGATCATCGCCAGGATGAAGCCGGAAGTGCCGTCAAGCGCGCCGACAATGATCAGCAGCTTGTTGTCGAGCGCGAAGCCCATCGCGCTGGCGGCAAGCCCGGCATAGGAGTTGAGCAGCGCGATCACCGTCGGCATGTCGGCGCCGCCGATCGGGATGACCAGCAGCACGCCGAACAGCAGCGACAGCCCGATAAAGACGGGAAAGAGCTGGCTCGACGCGGGCACGAAAATCAGCATGCCCGCGCTCACCAGCGCGGCAGCGAAAATGAGGACGTTCACCGCGCGCTGCCCGGTGAACATGATCGGCCGCGTCGGCATGATCTCCTGCAACTTGGCGAAAGCGATAACGCTCGCCGTGCAGGTGAGAAAGCCGAGCAGCATCTCGAACATCAGCGCCCATAGCACGAAGCTGCCGGGCGCCAGTATCGGCGCGAGCTTGTAATATTCCGCCGCGCCGATCAGGCCGACGGCCAGCGCACCGAAAGCGTGGCTGATCGCCGTGCGCTGCGGTATCGCGGTCATCGGCATGAGATAGGCCATCGGCACACCGACCGCGGAGCCCAGCAGCATGGCGATGAGAATGAGATCGTAGCTGACGACGTCGTGCCGCAGCAGCGTTCCGGCAACCGCAAGCAGCATCCCGATCTCACCCGCGCGCACGCCGCGGCGCGAGGTCTTGGGGCTGCTCATCCACAGGAGAGCGAGGATAAACAGCGCGGAGGCGACGAGATACGTGCCCTGGACGATGAATTCGATGTCCATGTCAGTCGCCCTTCTTGCGGAACATCTTGAGCATGCGGTCGGTGATCAGGAAGCCCGAGACGGCATTGATCGTCGCCGCGGTGACCGCAATGAAGCCCAATGTTTTGGCGAGCGGTGTCGCCCCGGCCTCGCCGGTGATCGTTATCGCGCCCACCACCACCACGGCGGCGATGGCGTTGGTCAGGCTCATCAGCGGCGAGTGCAGCAGCGGCGAGACGCGCTTGATGAGCTGGAAGCCGAGGAAGGCGGCGAGCATGAAGACGAACAGCAGGTCTGTCGTCGCGGAAGCCTGATGCATGAGGTTTTCTCCTAGGCCTGGGCGGGCTGCGACAGCAACCGTTCGTGGACGATGCGACCGTTCTGCGTCAGGCGGACCGCGCGGACGATCTCGTCCTCGTCCGGCAGCACCGGCCGTCCCGCATCCTTGCTCCAGAAGGCGGCGAGGAAGTTGTAAAGATTGCGCGAGAACAGCGCCGAGGCGTCGGCGGCGAGGCGCGAGGGCAGGTTGCGGTGTGCCACGATCGCAACGCCATGGCGCCGGGCAACCTCGCCGGCAATGGCGCCCTCGACATTACCGCCCTGTTCGATCGCAAGGTCGACGATGACGCTGCCGGGCCTCATCGTCGCGATCTGGGCATCGGTTATGAGCCGGGGAGCAGCACGTCCGGGAATCAGGGCAGTCGTGATGACAATGTCCTGCCTGGCGATATGCGCCGAAACCAGCTCGGCCTGGGCCTTCTGGTATTCCGCCGACATCTCGCTGGCGTAACCGCCGGTGCCCTCGCCCTCAATGCCGGCGACGTTCTCGACGAAGACGGGCTTGGCGCCGAGCGACTGGATCTGCTCTTTCGTTGCCGAACGCACGTCGGTCGCCGAAACCTGCGCGCCCAGCCGCCGGGCCGTGGCGATCGCCTGGAGGCCCGCGACGCCCACCCCCATGACGAAGACGCGGGCGGCCGAAATCGTACCTGCCGCGGTCATCATCATGGGAAAGGCGCGGCCGAATTCGTGCGCCGCATCGAGCACCGCACGATAGCCTGCAAGGTTCGACTGCGAGGACAGCGTATCCATCGACTGCGCCCGCGTGATGCGCGGCAGGAACTCCATGGCCAGCGCATCGATGCCGAGTCTGGCATAGCCTTCGATCCGCGCGCGATCGGCGTAGGGATCGAGGTTGCCGATGAGCCAGGCGCCGGGCTTCACACCGGCCAGCGTTTCCGGTTCCGGCCCCTGGACGGCAAGAACGATGTCGGCTCCGGCAACGGCGGCCGCGCGATCAGCGATGGTCGCGCCGGCCTCTGCATAGGCGGAGTCGGCTATCGACGCGCCCGCGCCCGCGCCGGCCTCGACCGACACACTGGCCCCCATAGCAACACACTTCTTCACGGTCTCGGGCGTTCCCGCCACGCGGCATTCGCCGAATCCCGTTTCTTTTAGAATGGTAATATTCATCCCACCCAACCGCTCTCTCTCTATGTCGTCACGCGCGCCGCCGGCGCGAAGTGGCAGGGCACTATTAAAATACAGGGATCGAATCAAATCCGAATGCGAATTCGCCCCCGGCTGCTATGCGATTTTTCGCCGGGAACAGGCCCTATCGAAAGGCATAGGCCAAGCGGCGAAGCGGTGCGGCGCGATTATAACGCCTTACACCGCCTCGATTCCCGCGTCCGACCGCAGGCCGGCACTGCCGTTCCGCGGCCCCCCATTCGCCCGGCCCCGCACGCTTCACCACACCAGCGGCACACTCTCCGGTCCGATCACGGCCCCCGGCTTGTATTCGATGACAGCCCCCGGCTTCACCCGGAAATCCGGAATGCGCTTCAACCATTCCTGCAACGCGATCTTGATCTCCAGCCGGGCAAGGTGCGCGCCCATGCAGCTATGCACCCCGACGGTGAAGGCCAGAATCGTCTTGCGCGGCCGGTCGAAATCGACTTTCAGCGGATCGGGAAACACATCCGGGTCGAAATTGCACGCGGGCAGAAGGCAGGTGATGCGATCACCGGCTTTCATCTGCACGCCCCGCATCTCGAAGTCCTGGAGCACGCTGCGGCCGGAAAACGTCACTCCCCAGCGGCGCAGCAGTTCCTCCACCACCTTGTCTATGTCGTCGGGACGGCCGATGATCTCCTGCCGGCGATCCGGGTTTTCCGCCATCCACAGCCAGATATTGTTGAGCACCGCGAAGACGGTATCCAGGCCGCCGATGAACAGGAAGAAGACGAAACCGAAAATCTCCTTGGGCGCCATCGGCCGTCCGTCGACTTCGGCATGGGCGATCCGGCTGATCACTCCATCGTCGGGATTTGCCTGTTTTTCGGCGATGACCTGCTTGAGATAGCCGGTCACCAGATTCATCGTTTCGACCATAAGCGCACGGTCCTGCGTGTGCAGCAGGTTAATCGCCCATTGCACGAAGGTATCGCGCTTGTCCTGGGGCAGCCCCATCAGATCAAGGAACACCGAAACCGGAAGCGGCCGACCGAAATCGGTCGTGAACTCGCACTCCCCCTTGTCGATGACCTCGTCGATCAGATCATTCGCCAGCTTGCGGATCTTGCCTTCCAGCTTGAGCACGCCCTGCGGCGAAAACAGGGGATCGACGATGTTGCGGTACTTGCGGTGATGCGGCGGGTCGATCTCGACCGGCAACAGGTAGAAATAATCGTCGTGATCGCGCGGGAAAGGGGAACCGCCCTCATTGCCGAAGATTTCCGGGTGGCGCAGCGCGAAAAGGGCGTCCTCGTGCTTGATCAACTGCCACGCGTTGCACATCGGGCTGACATCGTAGAAGATCGGCGGCTGCGTCTGGTGCAGGGCGGCCATATAGGCGTGCGGGCCAGCGTTGAAATCCTCGCCGAAAGGCATGCCGGTGCGCCGCACCAGTTCGGGCGGGACGTGAGCGCCGATTTGCGCCTCTCCGGCAGGACGGGGGCGGACGGGCGGAACGGGGTTGGCTGCGTCGATGGCCATGATGCTCTTCCTAGAACTGGTGTTCGGGCAGATGAACGATGAGCCCGTCCAGTTCAGGGCTCACCGCGATCTGGCAGGACAGTCTGCTTTCCGGCCTGACTGCGGCTGCGGCGCCTTCGAGCAGTTCCCGCTCCGTTTCGGAAATGGGGGGGAGGACTTTGTCCGCCCACGCGGCGTCGACATAGCAGTGGCAGGTGGCGCACGAACATGCACCGCCGCACTCCCCGACAATGCCCGGCAAGTCGTTGTACAGCGCGCCGCGCATCACGTTTTCGCCGACGGGCACATCCACCTCGTGCCGCGTCCCGTCATGTTCGATGTAGATAACCCTGGGCATGTTCCTGTCTCCGATAGCCCGCGCGCAGGCCCGTGTGAATAGCGAACACTATTTATCGTCAAATGGCAAGCCGCCTGCTAACGGGCGGGATGGTTGGCGTTCAGGCCGTCCAGCACGAACTGCGCGATAGCGTCGTGAATCTGCCCACGATCCCACCGGCCATCGGGGAAAAGCCAGTCCTGAAACACGATGCTGGACATGATCGACACGAACGAAATGCGGGCCATCAGTTCCGGATCGATGCGCGGCTCGCTCTTGAGGTTGCTCGATGCCTGCTCCGCCGAGCGCGCAAAATAGTCATGCAATCCCTGAACGTCGGCGAGTCCGTCGACTTCTCCCGTCTTGTAGCACTGCGCGAAGACCAGCGACAGCAGCATGCGCGGATGACCGGCGATGAGATTGCGGATCTCACCGATATATTCCAGCGTGTTGGCACGCGTCAGCTCCGGGTTGTCCGGGCTGGCCGGGTGTTCGGCCAGAAACGTGTCGAACAGTTGCGAAAGCGGCTGGAAAATGGTGTCCTTGAACAATTGGGCTTTCGAACCGAAGTGATTGAACAGCAGCGCCTCTGCCACTTCGGCACGGCGGGCGATGGCCGCCGTGGTCGCACCCGTATAGCCTTTTTCCTCGAACTCCTCGAGCGCTGCGTCCATCAGCCGATCGATGATTTCTTCCGTACTGCGCCGTGCCCGCCTGGGGCGCGGCGCGGAAGGGTTCTTTGCCAAGTGCCGGCCTTTCCTGTCCGATTGCCCCGAAGCGGGATCAGGCGACTCGCCAGGCGATGACTTTGGCCTCGAGAAATTCCTCAATTCCAGCCTTGCCCCACTCGCGCCCGATTCCGCTGGCCTTGTAGCCTCCGAACGGCAGGTCGCCGGCAATGCAAAGCCCGCCGTTGACCATGACCGAGCCGGTCCTGATCCGCTCGGCGACCCGCATGGCACGTTCCGTATCGGCTGAAAATACCCCGCCCGACAGGCCGTATTCGCTGTCATTGGCGATGCGCACCGCATCATCCTCGTCCTCGAAGGGAATGACGACCAGAACCGGCCCGAAAATTTCCTCCTGGGCAATGCGCATGCCGTTGGTCACATCGACAAAGCAGGTCGGTTCCACGAAATAGCCGCTCCCCTTGTCGGGCCGCAGCCTGCCGCCGGCCAGAAGCGTGGCGCCTTCCTCCACACCAAGGTCGATATAGGCTTTCACCCGGGCGAGCTGGCTCGCATTCACGACAGGCCCCATCATCTGCCCCTCGCCGTCGAAATCGCCCCAGTTGTCGCCATAGGCGGCATAGGCACCGCGCAGCGCTTCAACCGCTTCGCCATAGCGCGAGCGCGGCACCAGCAGGCGGGTCATGATCGCACACCCCTGCCCCGCATGCGACACCACCATCGAGGCGGCGACTTCCTGCGCAAAGCCGGGCGCGTCCTCGAATACCACTTTCGCCGACTTGCCGCCGAGTTCGAGGAACACGCGCTTCAAGGTCTTCGCGCCGCGTTCGGCAATGCGGCGGCCGGTCGCGGTCGAGCCGGTGAAACTGATCAGGTCGACGCGCCTGTCGTCGACGAGCATCTCTCCGGCCATCGCCGGATCTGCGGAAGTCACCACGTTGAAGACACCCGCCGGGAATCCGGCCTCGGCGGCCAGTTCGCCAAGAATCGCCCCCATGCCCGGCGTATCGGGCGCCGGCTTCAGCACAACGGTACACCCCGCCAGCAGGGCCGCCACGCATTTGCCTGTGTTGATATAAAGCGGGGCGTTCCACGGTGTGATGGCCGCAACCACGCCGACCGGCTCATGGCGGAGCTTGCGGTGCGAGACATAGGACGGCGGACCGCGTTCACCAAGGTCCGCTTCCCACTCCACCTGCGGGAACAGGTCGAGAAGATCCCTGAACCCGCCCAGAGCCAGATCGACCTGGGCACGGCCGACGGCTCCCAGCGCAGCGCCGACTTCATGCCGCGCCAGCGCGACCAGGCGATCCCGGTTGGCCACCATGAGCACATAGAGCTTTTCCAGCAGGGCGACGCGACGCTCACGATCCGCAGCCCAGTCGCTCTCGTGGAAAGCGCGGTATGCGGCCGCGATCGCTTCTTCGACATCCCCGCGCGAGGCATCGGCGGCCATACCGACCGGCCGGGCCGTCCATGGGCTGATGACGGCAAAGGTGCCGCCGCCCGTGGCAGGGCGCAGCTTGCCGTCGATATAAAGCAGGGCGTCAGGCAGAATGGACATGACAGGGGCTTTCTATGATCCCGAACCGAATAGCCGGGCATTAAGGTCAGGGGTGGCGGCTGGCCAGCATGATTTCAGGAACCGCAAGGTTATCGGGCAGGTCGAGCAGCCCGGCGATGGCGAGGCCCAGGCCCGCGCCACCGCCGGTGATTGCGACCACCTTGCGCATCGCCCGTCTCAGAACGGCAGGTTGTACATCTCGACCGCGTTACGTTCGAGAACCTGCCTGCGCACCTCGTGGCTGTAGCCGCCCAGCACGTCCGCAATGTGGTCCTGCACGTTGGGGTAGAGCGCAGTGGGATGCGGGAAGTCGGTTTCGAACAGAACCTTGTTCACCCCGATCGTTTCCAGCAGCAGCCTGGGCGCGACTTTCTCGAACCAGAACGTACACCAGAAGTTGTCGCGGAAATAGTCCCAGGGACGGCGCTCGGGCGCGATTCTGCGATCCGCCAGCATCTCGTCGAACTGGTGCTCCATCGCTTCGATGCCGAAGGGAATCCAGCCCATGCCGCTTTCGATCAGGCCGATCTTGAGCTTCGGATAGCGATCGAGCAGGCCCGAAACCATCCAGTTGCCCATGGTCGCCAGATTGCCAATGTAGAACATGTTCGACGCCACGGCGAGCGCCTTCTCGAAGCCGAAGCTCTTCCACACCAGCGCGTCGGGGTTGATCGCGGCGTTGAGGTGGAAATTGATCGGCAACCCGTTCTCGTTGCACAGTTCCAGTAAATCGGCCCAGTAGGGATCGTCGTAGCACGGAATGCCCAGCACTTCGGGCGTATCGGGCAAGACGAAACCGCGGATGCCCATATCCAGGCAGCGCCGCGCCTCGGCATCCAGCGCCTGCTTGTTCCACAGGGGCAGATGGGCCAGCGTGAACAGCCGCTGGCCGCTTTCCGCCTGCCGTTCGGCGGCCGCATCGTTGTAGAGCCTGAGCACCGTCGTGCCAACTTCATCGCCCAGCTTCATCAGCGAGCCGGCCTGCGTCACGCCCGAGTTCTGGTAACAGATCTGCGCGTAGATCCCCAGTTCATCCATAGCCGCAAGCCGCGCCCCGACCTGCCAGGCAGCGGGCGTTCCTTCCTCCAGCGTCGGGAAGGAAAGCCTGCCAAGCAGCTTGTTCTTGTCCTTGCGGATCACGTTGCCGCCGACGATGCCGAAGTCCCTGTCGCCCACGAACCAGCGGGTGACACCGTCATGCACCTTCTGGTAAGGCACCTTGTCCTTCAGAGCAGCCGGCGCACGCGAGGTGAAGATGTCCGGCGGCTCGGTGAAATGCGTGTCGCAGTCAACGACCCTGATGCCCTGAAGGACGGGATGCTGCCCTCCCTCATAGCCGGGAATCTCGATCTCGCGGATAATGCCGCCAGGCGCGTAACCGGCGCTGCTCCAATAGTTCTTTGCAGCCTGTTCCACTGCGGTATCGGCTTCAGCCATAATCCCTATCCTCTTCCAGTGACGTCCATACCGATGCGCCAATCCCGCATGGCGGCGCCGATCCGACTCGCTTCCGTCGCCCGAACTGCCTGCAACCACTCGTTACGAGTCGATAAGGAGTAATTACTATTTTAAGGCGGGGTGTCCAGCCTGAAGCCGGAATCCGGCGCCCGGGAAATCGCGATGCCCGCAACATTTGCGCGGCTGCCGGAAAGTCACGATGAAACCAGGGTGCAAATCGTACCAATCGCGCCATAAGCAGATGCGCATTTCCTCCCATCACATGCGTCGAGGTGGACAGAAGCTATGAAACTGGCGTTCGCAATCCCCAATCTCATGCAGGTCAAGGTCATCACCCGGCCATGGGAAACCCGCGTCCAGGGCGGTGAAATGGTGAAACTGGCCAAATGGGCCGACAAGCTCGGATATGAGATGATCGCCGTTCCCGAGCATTTCGTGATTCCCCGGGAAAACGTCGAACTGTCCGGCGCCCATCATGTCGCAGCCTATCCCGCCATGGCATTCTTCGCCGGCGCAACGGAGCGAATCCGGGTCAATAGCTGCATCGCCCTGCTGCCGTTGCAGAACCCGATCGTCACGGCCAAGAATCTCTCGACGATGGATTGGCTTTCCGGCGGACGGGTAACGGTCACTTTCGCCTCCGGCTGGCTCAAGGGCGAATACGAGGCGCTGGGCGTGCCGTTCCATGAGCGCGGCGCGATGGCGGACGAATATATCCGCGCCATCATCGCGCTGTGGACGCAGGAAGAACCAGAGTTCGAAGGCAGATATGTCCGTTTCCGCGATGTCGCCTTCGAGCCGAAGTGTCATCGGCGCCCGCACTTGCAGGTCTGGTTCGGAGGTGGCGCCGATGCCGTCCTGCGCCGGATCGCGCGCCACGCCAGCGGCTGGTGGCCCGCACAGGTGGCACCGGAGGACATTCCGGCACGGATCGACTACATCAAGTCCCGGCCCGACTACAACGGCCAGCTTCAGGACGTGTTCTTCGGCTTCGCCACAACCCGCGTCGGCAAGGGGCATGTCGCCGTCGACGACCCGGCGGCCCGCGGCGGTCAAGGCAAGCAGGAGATCATCGATCGCCTGTCATGGTTCAAGGAACTGGGCGTGACCATGAGTTCCGCCCCGAGCCCCGAGATAGACGATGTCGCGGCCTATTACGACTACACCCAATGGGTCGCGGAGGAAATCATGCCGGCGATCGCCTGAAACCGGAACGAACCGCCGTTACCGGTGCGACGCATGGTACGGGTGGCCGGACTCGAACCGGCAAGTTGTTGCCAACGGCGGATTTTGAATCCGCTGCGTCTACCAATTCCGCCACACCCGCATACCCACCGGCGCCTGAATTCGCCCGATGATCAAAGGCGTCCATAGGTGAAGGATTCGGCGATTTCCAGACATGAATCGATCGGCGGTCGGGGGCCACCCGCTCCGGCCTCGTGATGCCGGGCCTTGGCGATTGCCGGTGCGGGCGCGGCTGAAGATATGATGGCAGGCTGATTTGCTGCGTGACGAAAGGCTCGACACGCACGGGTATGTGATTACTGGGATTCGGGCTTATGCGCACGATCCTGGTCACCGGAACCGCGGGGTTCATCGGCTTCCACCTTGCCCGGCTGCTTCTGGCCGAAGGCTTCCGCGTGGTCGGGGTGGATGCGATGACCGATTACTACGATGTCGCCCTGAAGCGCCGCCGCTATGCCATGCTGCGGCAAAGCAATGCGTTCAGTGCCGAGGAGTTCGACATCCTCGACCATGACCGCCTCATGGACCATGCTCGCGCCGCCGAGCCCGAAGTGATCGTCCACCTCGCCGCCCAGGCGGGAGTGCGCTACAGCCTCGAGCAGCCGCGCACCTTTATCGATACCAATATCACCGGCACGTTCAACGTGATGGAGGCGGCACGCGCACTTTCCGTCAGGCATCTGCTGATGGCCTCGACATCCTCGGTCTATGGCGCCGGCAAGGACATGCCGTTCGCGGAAACGCAGCAGGCCGACACCCCGCTCACCATCTACGCGGCGACCAAGCAGGCGAACGAGATGATGGGCCACGCCTATGCCCATCTCTGGGATCTGCCGACGACGATGTTCCGCTTCTTCACCGTTTACGGCCCCTGGGGGCGGCCCGATATGGCGCTGTTCAAGTTCACCAAAGGCATCCTCGAAGGCACGCCGATCGATATCTACAATCACGGCGAGATGTTCCGCGACTTCACCTATGTCGAGGATCTCGTGCGCGGCATCCGCCTGCTGATCGACGCGGCGCCTGCGCGGCCGCAGGCCGGCGCTGCCATTCCCGCGGGCGACAGCCTCTCGCCGGTCGCACCGTTCCGCATCGTCAACATCGGCAACGGCGAGCCGGTGCGCCTGGAAGACTTCATCGACGCGATCGAGCAGGAGCTCGGCCGGAAGGCGATTCGCAACTACATGCCCATGCAGCCGGGCGATGTCCCCGCCACATGGGCCGATGCCGGCCTGCTCGAAACTCTCACCGGCTATCGCCCCCGCACCGATATCAGGGAAGGCGTCGGCCGTTTCGTCCAATGGTATCGGGACTATTTCGAGGTGTGAGAGGCCGGCACGGCAAGCCGGGGCGGGCAGAGGAGAGGATAATGCGGATTCTGGAAGGCTTCAAAGTCATCGATGTCACCGCCTGGGCTTTCGTACCGGCGGCCGGCGGCGTGCTCGCCCATTGGGGGGCGAACGTGATCAAGGTGGAAAGCCCCGGCGGCCCTGACCCGATGCGCACGCTCGGCGGCACGCTCGAACCGGGCGGCGCAGCGCATATGTTCAAGCACTACAGCCGCGGCAAACGCTCGATCGCCATCGACCTGTCGACCGGCGACGGGCGCGAGCTGGTTTACCGACTCGCCGCCGATGCCGATGTCTTTCTCACTTCCTATCTTGCGCCGACTCGCCGCAAGCTCGGCATCGATGTCGAGGACATCCGCAGAATCAACCCGAAGATCATCTATGCGCGCGGCAGCGGCCACGGTCCGAAAGGCCCCGATGCCGACCGTCCGGGCTACGACGGCCTGAGCTGGTGGTATCGCGGCTCGCTCGGCCAGACCTGCATGGATCTCAACAACCTCGACTGGCCGGCGAACATGGTCGGACACGGCGATGGCATGTCGGGCATGACGCTTGCCGGCGGCATCTGCGCGGCGCTGCTCCACCGCGAGCGGACGGGCGAGCCGGTGCTGGTCGACGTTTCGCTGATGGGCACCGCGGTCTGGTTCAACGGCAATGCGCTGCTGCCGGCGCAGTTCAATCCGATGCAGCGCCATCCGGGGCCGGCCGAGCGCCCCGCCCCGCCGCCGGGGGCACCTGCGGGGCTGATTTCCGCAGTGCGGACGGTGTATCAGACCAGGGACTATCGCTTCATCAATCTGCTGTTCCTGACCGACGACGACCGCGATTTTGCCGATTTCGCCCGGCGGATAGGGCGCGATGAGCTGGCGGCCGACCCGCGCTTCCGGCACCGGCCCGAGCGGCAGGCCAATTCCGATGCGCTGTTCGCCATCCTCGAGGCCGAATTCGCCGCGCGCGACTTTGCCGAGTGGAAGCAGTTGCTGGCCGAGGCCCGCGGCGCCTGGGCGCCGGTCCAGACGCCCGAGGAGGTTTATGACGACCCGCAGACGATCGCCAACGGCTTCCTGCGCAATGTCAGCGATTCGACAGGCGGGGGGCTGATGCTGTCGGCGCCGCCGGTGATGTTCGACGAGGAAGCCGGCAACCCGCCGCGGGCGCCCGACTTCGCCGAGCATACCGACGAGATCCTGGGTGAGCTGGGCTACGATGCCGCAGCGATCGCGCGCTATCGCGCAGCGCGGACGGTGGTGTAGGGCGGGCGCCGCTTACCCCGCCTTTCCCCGCTCCAGAATTTCGAACACGTTGCCGTCGGGATCGCGGCAATAGGCGGCCTTCATGCTGCCCCGGTTGAACGTGATCACCGGCGAGTGGATGCGCACACCGGCCGCTTTCAGCTTCTCGCAAGTGGCGGCGATATCGTCCACGAACAGGCCGAAGTGGGAAATGCCGCGGTCGCTTACCGGATAGTTCGGGTCTTTGGGCTGCGACTGATCGAATTCGAACAGTTCGAGGTTCGTCGATCCCTTGCCGATCATGCAAAGGCGGCCGGTAACGCCGGGAATGTCCATGATCGCCTCATACTGTTCGCCGCCGAACGGCATGATGTCCATCAGCGGTTCCAGGCCGAACATATCGCGATAGAACGCGATCGACCGGCCGATATCGCCGACCGAGATGCCGACATGGCTGAATTCCATTCGGACAAGCCCCCTTACAGCCCCCGGGCGGTGCGGAAATGTTCGAGCAGGTGGGCGCCGTTCCTGCCGGCAACCATTGCGGGGACCGCCGCGCCGCGTTCGGCGATCAGCACGTCGTCGCGCACCAGCGTGCTGGCATTCACGTCGACCGAGCCGTCGAGCACCAGCGCGCCGTACCAGTCGCCGCGTTCCTGCGCGGCCACACTCTCGCCGGGCTTCAGCCGGGTGTCGCGGATCACGCCGCGGTCGGGATCGCCGGCCGCGCCGAGATTCCAGCTCCAGCCGGGTGCCAGCCTTGTCTTCCACATGCCGTCGCCGTCGGTCAGCGGCAAACTGGAATGGCCTTCGTTGCGCCTGTTGACGCCTTCGCGCGGCTTGAACACGTGCGTACCGCCCCGCAGCGTCGGGTGATCGCGATATTCGGGGCCGTAGCCGCCCGGTGCAAGCGCGATGTCGTTGAAGATTTCGAGCAGGCGGCAGCCCATCGGGCCGATCAGCAGCGGGCCGTATTCGACCGAGGGCGCGGCGACGAAGACATCGCCCGGCTCCATGTACCAGTCGCCGATCAGGCACTTGCCCTCGATCACGACAACCACCGTCCAGCAATCGTGCCAGTGCATCGGCCAGAGCTGGTTGGGCGGCATGCGGATATCGGGGATGCACATCAGGAAATCGTCGCCGGGCGAGCCCAGCAGGATGCTTTCGCTCCAGGTCTGGCCGCCGGGGATATCGCGCGCGGTCTCGCCGTTCGGACCCTTGAGCCCGCCCGGATAGAGCCGCCGCAAGGTGACGCCGGGCGCTATCGGCTCCTCATGGAAATGCTGCGGCGGGACCATCGAACGGATTGGCGCGGTCATGATTTCCTCTCCGGTTTGCTTGCCTGTCGTTTCGCCGCCGCGCTCAGGCTACCCTGGCGGTCCAGCCGCCGTCCACCGGGATCACCGTGCCGGTGACGTAGGATGAGCGGTCGGAAGCGAGGAAGGCCGCAACCTCGGCCTGCTCGCTCGCACGGGCGGGACGGCCCAGCGCCGATTTCGCGCCCATTGAATAATCATGAGTTTCTTTAGGGGCGTCTATCGCCGCCTCTGCGGCATCTGTGGCGGCTGCCGGTGCCGCAGCGCTCTCCGTCGCGGCAACGGGTGGCTTGGAAGCTCGGTCACACCCTGCGAGAAGCAGCAGGCCGGCGCATAGCCCAACATAAACTCTCATTGTCACTCTCCCCTACCCGCACGAGCACGCTGAAACACCGACAGGATGGCGTAAGGAATGAAGGCCAGTACCAGTGTCTGGCCTGCCAGAGCGGCTTGCTGTGGAGCCGACTCAGGAGAAGTGACTATCCAGTTGAACAGAACCAGGCCGGCATAGATAGCATAGATAATCGGAAAAATCGTTTTCATGTTAGCCTCCATTGCGTTTTTTTTTGCACTGCCTGGCACGTCAACTTTATCGTGCGAATGCCTGATGAACCACGAAGGCTCATCACCCCAATTTTCTGATAGTTCTCTTGCAGAAATTCAACACTTGAGGCTTTCTGTAATATTGTGTTGAAATCAGCCCCGTCATCGGTTGGATGCTCCATAACCCAATTTATCGATTGGCCGGAAAACTGTGTTGCTTCAGAAACGTTGTCGGATCGGCGTGCCAGTGCCACAATCGCCGGGTGCATTAAGCCACCATATTCCGCAACGGAATCCAGGTTAAACATATCTGTTATTCTGCCATATTTATCACTAAAAAGAGCTATTACACGTATGCTCCCGTCCTTAAACCACGACCACCCCTTGCCGCGGACGTCCGGCTCAAGAATATATCTATAACGCCCGCTTTCTTCTATGGAAATAGTCAGATATAGACCATTATTAAGTGGGGATTGGGCGAGGCACATTGGATAAGCCTCCCCCTCTCTTGCGTATGCCAGGCCTGCCCAACCCTGAGCGGTCTTAAATGCCAAGCCCAGAAGCCGGTCATCTCTGCTGCCCGCGATGATTTCAATATCAGATTGTGCCTGCACAGCGGACGCATCAAAGATGAGGGCTGATAGGCCCAGCCCAAAAATCAACAATC
>JAITWR010000070.1 GCA_031285165.1 Novosphingobium sp. | reverse complement strand
CAGGACCACATCCACCCGACAGCGCCGGGCATCGAAAAGATCGTCGCCGCGACACTGGACCAGGTGGCGGAGGCACTGCCGAAAGGCGAGAAGTAAGGGTTACGATCCGTCCGGTTCGGGCAGGCTTCTACGCAAGCCTCTCCACTGCCCCTTCGCGCACCCGCCAGACTGCCGCTTCCCTCTCGATTGCGGCGAAAGGCGGCAGCTCCGTCCCGGTCAGCCACACTTGCGCCGCCCCTTCGCGCAGCCGGTCGAACAGCGCTTCGCGGCGGACGGGATCGAGGTGGGCGGCGACTTCGTCCAGCAGCAGCAGGCGCGGCCGGCCGGTGTCCGCCAGGCCGGCATGGGCAAGGGTGATCGCGATCAGCATCGCCTTCTGCTCGCCGGTCGAACAGTCCGCAGCGGGCCGGCCTTTCCCCGCCATGGTCACTGCCAGCTCGTCGCGGTGCGGGCCGGTGAGCGTGCGCTGTGCCGCGCGGTCGCGCCGGCGGGTTTCGCCGAGCGCCTGCGCCAGTTCGGCCCGGCCAAGCGGTCCGCCGGGCACATAGGCAAGCGCAGGCCGGGCAAAGGGCGCTTCGGGCAGGCTGGCCAGCTCCGTGTGCAGCCGCGCGATCAGCCGCTCCCGCGCCTGCGCCACTGCCGCACCCGCCGCGGCAATCTGCGTTTCGATCGCGTCGAGCCACGCGGAGTCGGGCTCGGCGGGCTCGGCAAGCAGCCGGTTGCGTTCGCGCAGCGCGCTTTCGAGCCGCGCCGCATTGCGGGCATGGGCCGGCTCCAGCGCCAGCACCAGCCGGTCGAGAAAGCGCCGCCGCGCGCCTGCGCTTTCGGCGAACAGTCTGTCCATCGCCGGAGTCAGCCAGCCGATGCTCAACCATTCGGCCAGCCGGACCGCGGGCGCCTCGGCCTGGCTGATCTGGACCACGCGCCGCCCCGGCCGCCCGGGTGAGACTCCGGTGCCCAGCCGCACCGGGCCGGCGGGCGTCGCCAGTTCGGCGCTGACGGCGAAGCCGCAGGAGCCGTTCTGCGCGGGCATGTCGGCCGGATGCGCGCGCCGCAGGCCCCGGCCGGGCGCGAGCAGCGAGATCGCCTCCAGCACATTGGTCTTGCCCGCGCCGTTCTCGCCGAACAGCAGGTTGAAGCGCGCCGTACCCTCGATACACGTCCGATGGTGGTTGCGGAAATCGGACAGCAGGATGCGATCGAGCGCCATGGCGCGGTCAGACCGAATCCGTCTTGGCAAAAGGCGAGAATTCGATGTCGGTATCGAACACGTCGACGCCTTCGCGGTTCTTGAGGAAACTCACCGCAACATATGTCAGCGGCGTCAGCACCGCTTCCCAGCCGACTTTCAGCACCCAGTTGGTAAGCATGACGATGAGCACGTCGCGGGTTTCCCATACCCCCAGGAAAGCGATCGGATAGAACAGCAGACTGTCGACTGCCTGGCCGAAGATCGTCGATCCGATCGTGCGGGTCCACAGATGCCTGCCGCCGGTCAGGATCTTCATCTTGGCAAGGACGAAGGCATTGACGAACTCGCCCGCCCAGAAAGCGATGACCGAGGCGGCGACAATCCGCCAGGTGCTGCCGAAGACCGAGACATAGGTGGACTGGCAGACCGTGCCGGCGCCGTGCGCCTTCACCAGACCGGCGAAGATCGGGTCTGTGCTCGAGGCGCAGCCCCAGTCGGGCGCGGGCGGCATGGCAACGACGACATAGCTCATGAAAGCCGTGAACAGCATGGCGAAGAAGCCCGCCCATACGCATCGCCGCGCGTTGGCATAGCCGTAAACCTCGGTCAGCACGTCGCCGAGCACATAGGACACGGGGAAGAACAGGATGCCCGCGCCGAAGATCATCAGGGAATGCTGTTCCAGCCATGGGCCGATTCCGGGCAGGCGGCTCGCCCCGGTCGCATTCAGGAACGGCAGGAAATCCACTTGCGCCAGCTTCGCCGCGCCGATCAGGTTCGACAGCAGCAATATCGCGACGAAAGCCGCCATCGCATAGTCGAAATACCGGAAGTGCCGGCGCGCGCCGGTGCTGCCTTCGATGCGGGAAAGCGTCTGATCCATGCGCGCTGCCTAACCTGCTTTGCCCGATCCGCAAAGCATGCCTGCAAAAGCGGGCGCACGATAGCGCAGTGCCTTTCGGTCCAGGCCCGCCCGCAGGCATCGTTGCGCCCCAACCGCCCCATCACAGTTTGCGCTTGCCGCGAAGCCCGCTATTGGAACCCGGCGCGCGCCCGTAGCTCAGTTGGATAGAGCACGAGCCTTCTAAGCTTGGGGCCGCAGGTTCGAATCCTGCCGGGCGCGCCATTTCAGTACAGAACCGCGAATGCCGATTGCCCGCCATGGGCGGCGGCGAGGGTTCGCAGCAGTTCCGACTTCGATCCCCTCCTTGTCGGCCACTTCGACGCGCTGGACGAGCGCGCGCAGGTGCTCGCGGCGGCGCTCGGTGCGCTGCTGCCGGCGGTCGAGAACGCTGGCCAGCGTCGATTCCAGCCGCTCGGGCTGTAGCAGCCGCACCTCGATGTGGCCGACAACGAGGTTGTCGAGCCGGTCCATGGGGATCGCCCGGCCCTTGCAGCCGGTCGCGCCCTGCCGGGCCTTGGTCGCGCAGGCGTAGTAGCGATACATGCCGCCCGAACTGCCCTTGCCGGTCCTCTTCGATGAACAGCTTGAAGATCAGCCGTACGGTGTCGGCGTGCAACGGCCGATCTCCAGCGTCTTCCTGGTCTTGGAACCGCACTGCTCGGCGGCGGCGATGCGGTTAGCCGATGGGCGGCAACGCGCCGTTCCAGAAGCCTTGCCGGGCGTTCTCCTTCGACTGGTATTCGTCGAACAGGCTCATGATCTGGTGGACCGGATCGTCGTTCCCAACGTCCTGCCAGATACCACTTCCGGCATAAGTCACTTACCATCCCGATTTGACAGCCATCAGATAGCAACGCCTTGTCGAGAGGCGGACCCGTTAAACCAGAAGTAAATAACCCCGCCATCGCTGACGAGGTTAAAACCGGCAAGTGACCTTGGGATGCCGAGCCCGCTCGAAGGGTCATTTTGCTTACGAAAAGCGACCATCTCTCGTTTTGCTAAGCCAATGCTGCTAGCCTAACCTCCGGTATATGGCAAGGGGGACAGGATGGCGCGGATTTGGGGCTTCGATATCGGTACAACATCAATCGGCTGGGCGGTTATCGAATACGATGTGACGAGGGCACTCGGGCGCATTTTGGGCATGGGTGCGCGCATATTTCCAGAGGCGCGTGATCCCGACGGTACACCACTCAACCAGACCCGCCGCCAGAAGCGTATGATGCGCCGCCAGTTACGCCGCCGGCGCGAAAGGCGCAAGGCGCTGAACCGTCTGCTGGCCGAGGCGGG
>JAITWR010000076.1 GCA_031285165.1 Novosphingobium sp. | reverse complement strand
AACTTGACCGACCCGAGATCCTTCAGGGTCTGGATCGCCTCGTCGACGCCGTAGAGCTTCTGGTTGTCGCCCAGCTTGATCGCGAGGGCTTTCTGCTTCTTCGTCTGCTGTGCCATCGGATCAGCCCTCCACAACCTGCAAGCCCATGGCGCGGGCGGAACCTTCGATGATCCTGGTGGCGGCTTCGATGTCGTTCGCATTGAGATCGACCATCTTGGTCTGCGCGATTTCGGCAAGCTGCGAGCGCTTGATCGTTCCGGCCGAAACCTTGCCCGGCTCCTTCGATCCCGATTTCAGGCCCGCGGCCTTCTTGATAAGGAAAGTCGCCGGCGGCGTCTTGGTGACGAAACTGAACGAGCGATCGGCATAGACGGTGATCACCGTCGGGATCGGCATGCCCTTTTCGAGTTCCTGGGTGGCAGCGTTGAACTGCTTGCAGAAATCCATGATATTGACGCCGCGCTGACCGAGCGCAGGGCCGATCGGCGGAGAGGGATTGGCGGCGCCGGCGGCCACCTGCAATTTGATGTAGCCTTCGATCTTCTTGGCCATTGCTGGCCTCCTTTCTTCCTGTCGGCTGGCAAGCAGCCTCAGAGTGAGCGGTCAAGCGAGAGCCAGGGCTCTCTCCCGCATGGCATCCGGCTTACCCGGAAGCGCGCGCCGATAGCGGCATTGGCGGCCGAATGCAAGGCGGCCGAACCCACAGCCGCACCCCGCACAGGAGCGCGGTGCGGATTACTTGCTCAGTTCGACATGCTCGAAATCGAGTTCGACCGGCGTGGCGCGGCCGAAGATCGAAACCGAGACCTTGACCCGGTTCTTGTCGAAGTCCAGCTCTTCCACCAGGCCGTTGAAGCTGGCGAAAGGACCGTCGAGCACCTTGACCGAATCGCCGATCTCGTAATCGACCGAAACCTGGTGGCGCGGCTGCGCGGCGGCCTGTTCGCGCGCACCGAAATAGCGTGCGGCCTCGCGCTCGGAGATCGGCTGCGGCTTGCCGCTCGAACCGAGGAAGCCCGTGACCTTGGGCGTGTTCCTGACAAGGTGATAGACATCGTCGTTCATCGTCAGCTTGGCGAGGACGTAGCCGGGCATGAACTTGCGTTCGACCTGCACCTTCTTGCCGCGCTTTACCTCGGTAACGGATTCGGTCGGAACCTCGACCGCCTCGACAAGCTGCTCGAGGCCCAGACGCTCGGCCTCCGCCAGAATGGAATCGCGGACCTTGTTCTCGAAACCGGAATAGGCGTGGATGATGTACCAGCGGGCCATTTATGTGGTCTTTCCTTCAGGCTCAGGCGAGCGACAGCAGCCAGCGCACGATGGCGCCGAAAAGCGAATCCACGCCGAGGAAAAACACCGCCAGCAGCACCATCATCAGCGCCACGAAGATCGCCGTGGTGACTGTCTCCTGGCGCGTCGGCCAGACGACCTTGCGCATTTCGGCCTGGACTTGGCGCATGAATTCGCCGGGGCTGGTCTTGGCCATGTCTGCCTTTCACCTGCAAATTTCGTTCGGCTTCCGCCAAGGGCTCATCGCCGCCCCGGCGTTTGCCGGGAGGGGCGATCAGGTTCCTTTGTCGGAAGATTGGGGCGATCTAGCGAGCAGCGGCCGGATTTGCAAGCTTCGCCAGGAAGGAATGCCGGGTGGCGAAAATCACCCTGGCGCCGGGCGGCATTGCCGCCGGCGCTTCCCGGCCGATGTACCAGAGATAGTCGGCATGCCGGGCCGGCCTGAAATGCCGCAGATCGATCGCCCGTCCGCGCCAATGGATCACCCGGTGCGAGGGATCGACGAACCCCGGCCCGCCTTCCCTGAGACTCAGCATGTGGACGCCCGGAATGGCGAAATGCGAATTGACCAGCGCATCGCGGCGAATGGTCGCGTAACTCGGCACATGCTCCAGCGGATTGAGCGGCCATGCCTGCGGCTCCACGACGACCGCCCCGGCGATCCGGGCGCCTTCGGGCATATAGTCGATCGCTTTCAGGATCTCGCGCAGCTCGCGCCCATGCACTTCCCAGGCGGCGCAGGTCAGATCCAGCCGCACGAGGAACAGCACCGGCGCCAGCCAGAACAGCCAGCGCGGCGCCTGCCAGTCGATCGCCATGCAGCCGACCATCAGCGCCACCGCGATAAGCCGGTAGTCGGCCAGATCGCCGCCGCCGAAGTGGCGCGGCATGGCGATCGTCAGCACCAGCAGGATCAACGCCGCCCAGCCGAGCCGCCCGTCGATCTTGCGCGTCAATGCCGCTGCCAGCAGCACCGCCAGGATCAGCAGCAGGCTGCCGACGTCGAGCAGGAACGACTGGTCCCGCATGGCCTGTATCCAGATTGCGTATTTGAACAGGCCGACTTTGGCGCCGTAATAGGCGATGCCGCCGTGAGCGGCTCCGCTCAACAGCGTCGGGATCACCGGAAAAGCCAGCGGCCAGGTCGCGATGACCGCAGCGATGCTCTTGCGCTTGTGCCATTCGTAGCCGAACACGAGCACGCCCAGCACGCCCCAGCCCGAAGCGTGGCAAAGCCAGATGGCAAGGCCGATCGGCACGAACGGCACCCAGCGGCGCGGGCGGCCGTCGAGCTTCACCCACAAGGCGAAGGACAGCAGCGCCAGCGACAGCGACAGGCAGAAATTGTAGAAGCCCATCGCCATCGCCGGCGACCAGATGAAAGCGAAAGCCAGCATCGTGCCGATGCCGATGCGCCGGCGCAGCACCCATTCGACGGCGATGATCCCCAGGCCGGTCAGGGGCGGAATGATCATGCCGAGGATACGCCCCCCGGCCTCGAGCCCGAAGATTTTGGCCAGCGGCCAGATCAGCAGATCGGCGCCGAGATTGCCGGTGAATTGCCAGTGAAAATCGTAATAACGCGCCAGGAAGCGGTTATGCTCCCCGTTCAGCATGATATAATAGCGCGCCAGATGCGATGGATAGTCGGTCAACTGGGGGGTTTTGACGATGATGAAAGGCATCGCCGCCAACACCGCCAGAAACAGGGCGAGCAACAGCCCCTCACGCGGAGAAACACGCGCCGCGGCAATGCTAAACCCCGATCCATTTCGGCGCATCATCATCGGCCTGGACGGATTCATCGGGGTCGGCGCTTCTTCTGGCCCTTTCCCGGGCCGCTTCATCTGGAGGATTCTGGCAGGAGTGGAGGGACTCGAACCCCCGGCCCTCGGTTTTGGAGACCGATGCTCTACCAACTGAGCTACACTCCTGCGGGCGAGGTGCCTCTAGGGGCTGGCGCGGCGGATGGCAAGGCGGTGTTCCGGTAAATCCTCCCCGAGCAGCAGGCCCTGGGGGGATTCGCACGGCATATTCTGCTACACTGCCCCCGTGCATGACCCCGCAACCCCGCCGATCATCGCCCCCGAACTGCTGATGCTGGCCTATCGCAGCGGCATCTTCCCCATGGCCGATCACCGCGACGATCCCGAGATATTCTGGGTCGAGCCGCGCAAGCGCGCGATTCTGCCGCTCGACAGCTTCCATCTGTCACGCTCGCTCGCCCGGACATTGCGGCGCGGGCGCTTCGCCGTGACCTGCAACGCCGCCTTTGCCGAAGTCATGGCCGCCTGCGCGGCCCCGCGGCGCGACGGCACCGGCGAAAGCTGGATCAGCCACCGCATAGCCGCAAGCTACCAGCGGCTGCACGAGCTGGGCCACGCGCATTCGATCGAATGCTGGCAGGATGACGAAAACGGCGAACGCCGGCTCGCGGGCGGGCTCTATGGCGTCGGCTTCGACCGCGCGTTCTGTGGCGAAAGCATGTTCAGCCTGGTGCCCGACGCCTCGAAAACCGCCATCGCCTGGCTGGTGGCCACTTTGCGGCACGCCGGCGCGGAACTGCTCGACTGCCAGTTCATCACCGCGCATCTCGCCTCGCTCGGCGCGGTCGAGATCAGCCAGCAGCGCTATGTCTCATTGCTGCACGCGGCGCAGCGGCCTTATTCGGGCGCCGGCGCGGCAGTGGCGGCCGGCGACGGAGTCGGGCCGGCCGTGGGCGCAGCGGCAGGCTTGCCAGCAGGCTTCGCCGCGCTGCTTGCCGAAGCGGCGGCTTCCTCCTCCTCGCCGGGAAACTTCATCGCGCAGTCCTTGACCCAGACATCGTAAACCGGATGCTCGACCACGTTGAGCGATGGCGAGTTCTTGAACAGCCAGCCCGAGAACACCTTGCGCCACGCAAGCGGCCGGTCCAGCGCCGCGCGTTCCTCGACGAAAACCTGGACGAAAGCACCGACCTCGGGCGGGTTCTCCCAGGGCAGCGAGCGCTCGCAGCTTGCCAGGCGGACGATGACATTGCCCACGCGGCGCGATTCGCCGGGCTTCATCACCAGATCCTGAATCTCGTCGTTGCGCTTGTTCAGCAGGCCGACAGTGGCCACCCGGTCCTTGACCGGGGTGCCGAACCGGCTTTCGACCGCCGAGATGCCGATGGGCGCCGAGGCGACCGCCCTGGGTACGTCGGTCGCAGTGGCCTCGGCCTCGTCACCGGCGCCGCGGCTGCAACCGGCAAGCGCGACGACAACCGCCAGGGCGAGCACCCGCCGCATCCGGGTCAGACGTCCGGCGACCATGCCTGATAATCGCCCGTAGCATGCGCGCGCCGGCCGCCGCGCTCAAGCGCGCCTTGCGGGCGATAGGCCCTGGCGGTGCCGGTAGCGTTGGGCGTGTAATCCGCTTCCCAGATACGCGGCGGCGGCAGATTGCTTTCGGGCACGCCGCCATTTTCCCCGTGATCGAAGCTGCCATGCAGCCAGCCGTGCCATTCGGCCGGCACGCGGCTGGCGTCATTGGCGCCGTTGTAGATCACCCAGCGCCGCTCCCTGCCGCCGAAAGGCTGGCCGGCGACCCTTCTTTTCCGCGCGCGGTAATAGCGGTTGCCCTGCGCATCGGTGCCGACATGCTCGCCGTTGCGCATGCTGTCGAGCAGCGTGCCGATCGTGGCGCCATCCCACCAGGTGAAGATCTTCGAGAGGATTCCCATGTGCCAGCCGCCTAGCGGATTTCCGGGGGGCGGCGCAAGCGCAGAACGCCACCCCTTTCCGGCACGCGCCCCGTCACCAGTCCACCCTGTCGCCCGGACGGATGCCCAGCGCCGCCGCACGGCCGGCATTGAGTTCCAGAACGCCGCCGACCCTGCCCGCGGACGGCAGCGGCTTTTCCGAATAGGGCACGGCATCGGCCGCGATGTTGAGAATGCGGCGATCGCTGCCGATGAAGATGATGTCGAGCGGGATCACCGTGTTCTTCATCCAGAACGCCGCCTCGCGCGGCGGCTCCATCGGGAAGATCATGCCCTCGTCGGCCCCCATGCCGGTGCGGAACATCAGCCCCTTTTCCTGTTCGGGGCCACTGCGCGCCACCTCGACACGGAACACATGACGCGCGCCGCCGCGAGTGATCGTCAACGGGATCACCGGCAGCCCGGATTCGGGATGGCGATCCGGCGCGACGGCCGCGGCGGTCCTCGCCTCTCCGTCAGCCGGCTTCGTGCATGCGGCCAGCGCCAGAGTGATCGCAATGAGGCTCTGCACGGCCCAGGAACCCGTCAGTCGCATCCGTCTTCCTCTGAAAGCTGCGCGGCCCAGTCCTCAGCCGCTTCCACGCTGGCGGCATCGACCAATTCGCGCGCGCTGTCCAGAGTGTGCCCGGCGCGCAACATCGCGGCGATCTGTTTTTCGCGCGCCTGCCGATCCGGCACCGTCCGGCCGAAAGGGCCGAAGCCGCGCTTGCGCGCCATGGCCAGCGCAGCGCGGCGCTGCGCCCCCTCGCCCGCGCGGACTTCAGCGCGGATCTCCGCGCCGATCCCCGCAGCACCGAGCATCCGGGTCACGCGCCCCTGGCCATAGCCGCGCCGCAACAGGCTGCCGCTCCTGGCCCGCGCAAAAGCGGCATCGTCGATATAGCCCGCGGCGACGCAATGTTCGGCCAGTGCCGCGACCGGCGGCTCTCCCTCGCCGTCCCAGCCGCGCTCGCGCAGCTTGCGCGCGAGATAGCTTTCGAGCCTGGCGCGGCTGGTGGCGAAACGTGCGACATAGGCCAGCGCCAGTTCCCTGAGCCGCGCCGCGTCGAGCGGTCCGGGCCGCCGCCGCGCGGTTCTGCCGGAATTTCGGTCTGGTGATTGCGCCATCATTGCCCTATTCGTGCCACAGTCGCCTCGGAATGGAAAAGCCCGTGAACGGAAAGGGATTTCCCATGCCCGGATTGATCGTTTCCGGTACAGGGCATCGGCACGTCGCCATAAATTATACAACAACAGCGGGTTATTGCTTATGACCGACACCGCCATGCTGGTGCCGATGACAAAACGCAACCTCGTTCCCACAGCGAACGAAGACGATCTTCCGCGCCGTTATGCCGATTTCGCGACCTTCTGCGAGGCGGTGGACTATGCCGCGAAAGGCAAACGCGGCCTCAATTTCTACGATCCGCGCGGCACGCTGATCCGCCCCTACCCTTTTTCCGAACTGCGCCGGGACGCGCTGGCGATGGCCTGGCGGCTGATCGCGCGCGGGATCAGGCCGGGCGACCGTATCGCCCTGATCGCCGAGACGGGGCCTCATTTCGCGGCGTTATTCTGCGGCGCGATCTATGCCGGCGCCTGGCCGGTGCCGCTGCCGCTGCCGACCAGCTTCGGCGGCAAGGAAAACTACATCGACCAGATCGCCGTACAGATGGCGAGCGCCGAACCGCAGATGCTGCTTTTCCCGGCCGAACTTCAGGGCATGGCCATGGCCGCGGCCGAGCGTCAGGGCTGCGCAGGCCTGGCCTGGGAGGATTTCGTTCAGGAGGCCGCAGCCGAAACCGCACTGCCGCAGCCGAAGCCCGAGGATATCTGCTTCCTGCAATATTCGAGCGGCTCGACCCGCTTCCCGCACGGCGTTGCCGTCACCCATCGCTCGCTGCTGGCGAATCTCGCCGGCCACAGTCACGGCATGGACATCGCCCCGGCCGATCGCTGCATCAGTTGGCTGCCCTGGTATCACGACATGGGCCTGGTCGGCTGCTTCCTCTCGCCGATCGGCAACCAGTTCTCGGTCGATTACCTCAAGACCGAGGATTTCGCCCGCCGCCCGCTCGCCTGGCTGGATCTGATCAGCCGCAACCCCGGCACCACGGTCAGCTTCTCGCCGACTTTTGGCTATGACATCTGCTCGCGCCGCGTCTCCAGCCAGACCAATGTCGCCGAACGCTTCGACCTGTCGCGCTGGCGCATCGCCGGCAACGGCGCCGACATGATCCGCCCCGATGTAATGCAGGCTTTCGTCAACACGTTCTCCGACGCAGGCTTCAAGGCCGGCGCCTTCATGCCGAGCTACGGCCTTGCCGAAGCGACGCTGGCGGTGACGCTGATGCCGCCGGGCGAAGGCATCCGGGTCGAACTGGTCGAGGAAGAGCGCCTGTCGGGCTGCCCGCGCGACCTTTCGCGCCCGGCCCGCTATCGCGCCATCGTCAACTGCGGCGTGCCGGTGCGCGGCATGGAAATCGCGATCCGCGGCGAATCCGGCCAGGCGCTGACCGATCACCATATCGGCAAGGTCTGGTGCCGCGGCACCAGCCTCATGCATTCCTACTACCGCGACACGGAAGCGACCGACGCCTGCATGGTCGACGGCTGGCTCGACACCGGCGACATGGGCTACATGGCCGCAGGCTATCTGTTCATCGTCGGCCGGGCGAAGGACATGATCATCATCAACGGCAAGAACCACTGGCCGCAGGACATCGAATGGGCCGTGGAACAGCTTCCCGGCTTCCACCAGGGCGATATCGCTGCTTTCGCGCTCGAAACCGAAAGCGGCGAGGAAGTGCCCGCGGTGCTCGTCCACTGCCGCGTTTCCGACCCCGTCGAGCGCGTCAGGCTGCACGACGAGATCCGCGACAAGGTCCGCTCGATCACCGGCATGAACTGCGTGGTCGAACTCGTGCCGCCGCGCACCCTGCCGCGCACCAGCTCGGGCAAACTCAGCCGCGCCAAGGCCAAGAAGCTGTATCTGGCCGGCGAGATCGAGCCCTACAAGCTGGCAGCCTGAAGCCCCGTGTCAGGCAAGGCTTTCGGATGAGCCTTGCGGCCCGGCCCGTTCCGGCATCGCGGCCGATCCTGGCCGCGATCGCCGGTTGTCTGGAAAAGCTCACGCAGACGTCTGGGCTTGCTCCGCTTCCTTCTTCTCCCACTCGGGATAGGCCGGCAGGCTGATGATCATCACTCCGCCGAAAGCGCAGCCGATGGCGCCGGCAAGGAGGAAAATGCCATAGCCGCCCGTCAGGTCGTAAACCGCTCCGCCGACCAGCGGCCCCAGCCCGGCCGCCGCAGCCATCAGGGCCGCCATCACGCCATAGATCACGCCGAAACTTTTCATCCCGCCGTAGCTGGCGGTAAGATAGCCGGTGATCTGCGTCTTGGTGCTGGCGGCATAGCCGTTGACCATCAGCGCAAAGACGATCGCCGCGGGTGAGTTCAGCCCGTCCATCAGGAACAGGAAAGTCAGCGCCGCCGCGCCCAGCGTCAGCCCGCCGATCCAGTTCGGCCGGTAGCGGTCAAGCAGCACGCCGGTAATCAGCTTGCCGGCGATCCCGGCGACGCCGCTGAGGCTGGCCAGCAATGCGGCCCTGGTCCGCGACACGCCGGCATCGGTCATGATGGGGATGAGATGGGCCATCAGCCCCTGGGTCAGCACCATCACCACGAAGTTGGAAATGCCGACACGCCACAGCGCCCAATCGCGCCATGCCCGGGCGACGGTCAGCCCCGGCAGATCGAGCACAGCGGCGCTTGCCTCGGCTTCGGCTTCCCTGGCGCGCTTGCGGGCAGCGACATCGTGGAGATCGTAGAAGAACAGGGAGGCCAGCAGAAGCGTCGGCAGGCCCCAGCCCAGCCCAAGCCAGACATAAGCCGAGCGCCAGCCGAAATCGGCAATCAGCCAGTTGCCGAGCGGCGGCACGATCACTTGCGACAGCGCCGTTCCCGACATGACCAGCGCCAGCGCCAGCCCTTTTGCGCGCGTGAAGACGCCCAGCACCGCAACGGTCCAGACGGTCGACTTGATGCAGGCCGAGGCCAGGCCGAAGAACAGCCAGAGCGCGGCCCACTGCCAGAACCGGCCATCGACGAAGCCGAAAGCCGCGATCGAGGCGGTTGTCAGCACGACGCCCGGCAGCGCCAGCCGCCGCGCGCCCCATTTATCGACGATGATGCCGAGAAAAGGCGAAGCGATCGCCGTGGTGAAAGTCGCGATCGATACGCCCGAGGCGAAAAGCGTGCGGCCCCAGCCGAATTCGCGGCTGACCGGCTCCATGAACAGGCCGGTCGTACTGAGCATGACCGAGAAAAAACAGAAGCCGACCGCCGAGGTCAGCACCAGTGTCCAGTTGGACTTCCATTCCTGCGCCGCAGTCGGCCCCCTGGTCGAATCGCTTTCGATCACCCCGTCCCTCTCAAGCTCGTGCCGGTTCCGGCATCGTCGCGTCCGGCATAGTCTCTCCGGCATCCCAATCGGGATAGCGCGGCAGCGTCAGGATAAGAAGCCCGCAGAAAATGCAGCCGATGGTTCCCGCGACAAGGAACATGTCATAGCCGCCGGTGCGGTCATAGCTCATGGCCGCCAGCAGCGGCCCCAGCGCCGAGCCGAGCGAAACAAGGCTGCCCATGAAACCGAAGATCGTGCCGAATTTCCGCAGGCCGGCATAGCGCGAGGTGAGATAGGTGCAGATTTGCAGTTTGCTCCCCGCCGCATAGCCGTTGATCAGCATGGCGATCACGATCAGGACGGGAGAGCGCACGCCGTCGATCAGCAGGGCGAAAGCAAAAGCGGTGCAGCCGAGCGTGACGCCGCCGACCCAGTTGGCACGATAGCGATCGATCAGCGTGCCCGTGACCAGCTTGCCGACGATGCCGGCAAACCCGCCCGCGCCGGCCAGCAGCGCCGCGTGCTCCGGCGATACGCCGGCCTCGATCAGAATCGGGATCTGGTGGATAAGCAGGCCGATGGTCAGCACCATCAGCAGGAAAGTGGTGATCGCGATGCGCCACAGGCCGGAATCCCGCCAGGCCTGGGCAATGGTGAGGCCCGGCAGCTTCGCCGTGTCCCGCTGCATCTCCGCCACCGACGCTTCACTCGGCGGGCGGAAGAACAGCAGGCACAGCACAAGCGCGAAGCCGCCCCAGGTGAAAGCCATGATCGCATAGGCTTCACGCCAGCCGTAGCGGGCCATGAGATAAGTCGAAAGCACCGGAGTCACCGCCTGCGCCGCCGCGGTGCCCGCAAGCGTCGCCCCCAGCGCAAGACCGCGCGCAGTCGTGAAAGCACGCGCGACGGCGGCAGACCAGACGGTCGAAGTCACCGTCACCGAGACGAGCGCATAGACCAGCCACAGCCCCACCCATTGCGCCACCGACCCGTTGGCCAGCCCGAAAGAGGCGGTACAGAGCACCATCGCGGCGAGTCCGGGGATCGCCAGCCGCCGCGTGCCGCGCCGGTCGATGAACATGCCGATGAACGGGGAAAGCGCCACGCAGACCACGCCGGCAATCGGCAGGCCCATCGAGACGATCGTGCGGTTCCAGTGGAATTCGCGCGACAGCGGACCGATGAACACCCCCATCGAAGTGGGCATGATCGAAAAGAAGGAGAAGCCGACCGCAGCGGCCAGCACCAGTGTCCAGCCCGATCTCCATTCCTCACCGGCAGTGCGCTGGTCCTGGCTCAAGATATGTCCTCCCGCGCCGCTGCTCCCGCTTGGCTCTGTTTGCCGGCGCCCGTCCGGCTTACCCGTCCCGGCCCCCTCCCGCAAGCAGAGGGGGCGATGGCCGGCGCTTATCCTGTCCGGGTCGCAACCAGGATGTCCACCACGCCGGGGTCCGCCAGCGTCGAAACGTCGCCGAGATTCGATATGTCGTTCTCGGCGATCTTGCGCAGGATGCGGCGCATGATCTTGCCCGAGCGCGTCTTGGGCAGCGCCGGGGCGAAGTGGATCACGTCGGGCGTGGCGATCGGGCCGATCTCGTGGCGGACCCACTGGATCAGTTCCCTGCGGACATCCTCGCTCTCGGGCTCACCGGCATTGAGCGTGACATAGGCATAGATGCCCTGCCCCTTGATATCGTGCGGCATGCCGACCACCGCCGCCTCGGCCACCCTGGCGTGGGCAACGAGCGCGCTTTCGACTTCGGCCGTGCCCATGCGATGACCCGAAACGTTGATGACATCGTCCACCCGGCCGGTGATCCAGTAATAGCCGTCCTCGTCGCGGCGGCAGCCGTCGCCGGTGAAATACCTGCCGGGATAGGTGCTGAAATAGGTCTGGAAGAAACGCCTTTGATCGCCCCAGACGGTGCGCATCTGGCCGGGCCAGGACCGGGTGATGCACAGGTTCCCCTCGGTGGCCCCTTCCAGCACCTTGCCTTCGCCGTCGACGATCTCGGGCACGACTGCGAACATCGGCAGCGATGCCGATCCCGGCTTCATGGCGATGGCGCCCGGCATGCCCGTAATCATCGCCGCGCCGGTCTCGGTCTGCCACCAGGTGTCGACAATCGGGCAGCGCCCTTCGCCCACCACGCGCCAGTACCATTCCCAGGCTTCGGGATTGATCGGCTCGCCGACCGTGCCCAGCAGCCGCAGCGATTTGCGGCTCGTCTGCTTCACCCAGCCGTCGCCCTCGCGCATCAGCGCGCGCAGCGCGGTCGGGGCACCGTAGAAGATATTGACCTGATGGCGATCGACGATCTGCCAGAAGCGGCTGTGGTCCGGGTAATTGGGCACGCCTTCGAACATCATCACCGTCGCCGCATTGGCAAGCGGGCCATAGACGACATAGCTGTGGCCGGTGACCCAGCCGATATCGGCGGCGCACCAGTAAACCTCGCCGGGGCGGTAATCGAAAACGTAGTGATGCGTCATCGCCGCCCAGGTCAGATAGCCGCCGGTGGTATGAAGCACGCCCTTGGGCTTGCCGGTCGAGCCCGAGGTGTAGAGGATGAACAGCGGATCCTCGGCCCCCATTTCCTCGGGCGGACAGTCGGCAGAGGCCATTTCACGCTCGTCATGCCACCAGAAATCGCGGCCTTCCTCGATGTGGATCGCATTCTGTGCGTGATCGACGACCAGCACCGCCTCTACGCTCGTGCAGTGATTCAGCGCCTCGTCGACATTGGCCTTGAGCGGGACCACCTTGCCGCCGCGCATGCCGCCATCGGCGGTGACGACGATCCGGCTGTCGCAGTCCTGGATGCGGCCCGCCAGCGCCTCGGGCGAGAAGCCGCCGAACACGACCGAATGGATCGCGCCGATGCGCGAACAGGCGAGCATGGCGATAGCCGCCTCGGGGATCATCGGCAGATAGAGCGTGATCCGATCGCCGCGCCGCGCGCCCAGCCGCTTCAGCGCATTGGCGAAGCGGCAGACTTCCCCGTGCAGCTCGCGATAGGTGAGCTTGCGCTGCTGCGCCGGATCGTCACCCTCCCAGATGATCGCGAGCGTTTCGCCGTGTTCCGCAAGGTGCCGGTCGAGGCAGTTGGCCGAGACGTTGAGCGTGCCGTCGGCGAACCATGCGATGCCGAAAGTGTCCTCATCGAACGAGCAGTCCGACAGTTCGGTCCAGGGCCTGATCCAGTCGAGCCGCGCCGTCTCCTCACGCCAGAAAGCCTCGGGCTCATCGACCGAGCGGCGATATTTCTCGGCATAGCCCGCGGCATCGACATAGGCGCGCCTGGCCCATTCGGCCGGGACGGGATGAATATCGGACACGGCAATTCCCTTCTCTGGACAAGACAGGGTTAGCCGCCCGCCCCCTCTGCGATCAAGCGCCGAGCGGCTGCGCGATGAGACAAATGCCGTTCCGATCGAAAGTGATGTGATCGAAACCGGGCGCAAGCCCGCACCCGCCCGGCGCAATCGGCTCCGGCCCGATGCGCGGGCTACCCTTGCACGGGATCACCAGCAGCGGGCCGGCGCCGTAGCGCACCGCCACGTCCTCGCTCGCCAGACCTGCGATCCGGTCGAGCCGGAACAGAGGGCCTTCCGCCAGCGTCACCCCGTCACGATAGGGCGCGCGCAGCCTGAATTCTGCCGGCCAGGGCTCGCCGCGCGCCACGGCGATGCCGTCGTCGAGATGCAATTCGCGCGGGCGGCCATAGTCGTAGAGGCGGTAAATGATATCGCTGTTCTGCTGAATCTCGATCAGGCTGATGCCCGCGCCGATCGCGTGAACGGTGCCTGCCGGAATATAGAAGAAATCGCCGGCGCGCGCCTCGTGCCACTGCATTCGCTGCACGATGCTGCCGTCCTGCGCGGCGGCGCGAATCGCCTCGCCCGCCAGCGGTTCCCTGAAACCGATGCCGAGCACGGCGCCGGGCTCGGCTGCGATGATGAACCAGCATTCCTCCTTGCCTTGCCGGCCGAGGCCCTTGCGCTCCGTCTCCGCATCGGAAGGGTGTACCTGCACCGACAGCGCCTCGCTGGTGAAAATGTATTTGACCAACAGTTGCGGCAGCGCCGCCGGCGGCTCGAACCATATCTCGCCGATGCGCCTGCCTGCCGGCGCGGAGAAAGGCGCAGGCAGCGTGTCGCGCCCCCATGGCTTCTCGACCGCGCGAGCCGGCAGCGCCGCCGTCACTGGTTCACCGCTCCCTGCAACTTGCCGACTTTCTGCGCGCCTGCCGCGCTCGTCACCAGCACTTCGTCGCTGTCGACCACGACGATGATGTTGTCGAGCCCGATCACGGAAACGCGCGGGCCGTCGCTGTCGACCAGCACGTTGCGGCAATCGACCAGTTCGACGCGGCCGGCAGTGGCATTGCCGGCCGCGTCGCGCGGGCGGGCCTCACGCACGGCCGGCCAGTTGCCGATATCGGACCAGGCCATGTCGGCGGGGACCATGGCGGCGCGCGCGGTATTCTCCATCACTGCATAGTCGACCGATTCGCTTTCCACGGCAGCGAACGGCCCGGCATCGGGGTGGAAGCGCGGGCCGTCCTCGCGCCCCCCGGCCACCGCCTTGCCCACGGCGTCGAGGATAGCCGGCCGATGGGCGGCCAGTTCGGCCAGGAAATCCTCCACCCGGAAGGCGAAGATGCCGCCGTTCCAGAAATAGCCGCCCTCGGCGATGAAGCCCCGCGCCCGGTCGCCGTCGGGCTTCTCGATGAACCGGGCCACGCGGAAGCCCGATGCGCCGATCGGCTCACCCCGCTTCAGATAGCCGAACCCGGTTTCGGGCGTCTTCGCCTCGATGCCGAGGGAAACCAGCCAGCCTTCCCCGGCCAGGGCCGCGGCCGATCGTGCCGCCGCGGTGAAAGCCGCGCGATCGCCGATATGATGGTCGCTCGGGCAGACCAGCATCACCGCGTCGCGCGGCAGGCGCAGCGCCGCCAGCGCGATCGCCGCGGCGGTATTCCGCGCAGCCGGCTCGACGATGATCGCCGCGCCCGGCGTGGCGGCAAGCTGCTGCTCGACATGGGGCAGGTGCGCCGCGCCCGTCACCACGACCGGCGGGGCGAACCCGGCATCGGCGGAACAGCGCGCCACGGTCGCTGCGAAAAGCGTCGTCCCGCCCACCAGCGGCAGGAACGGCTTGGGCCTGGCGGCACGGCTGCGCGGCCACAGCCGGGTGCCGCTGCCGCCGCACAGGATCACGGGAACGATCTGGGTCATCACCGCGCTCAATACCGATCGCCGCGCTAAATGCCAGATGTCGGTGCCGGCTCCGGGTCGGCATTCCGGTCTGCGCCGGGATCGAACCACCATTGCCGCCAGCCATAGACCGATTCGACCGGATTTCCCGCGGCATCGGTGGCCGGGCGGAAGCGGAAGCGCCGGGTGGCGAGGCCGCAGGTGATCCGGTCCGCATCGGGGTCACGGCTGGCGCGATGCACCCGGCAGCCCTTGACCCTGCCGTCTGTTCCCACGGTGAGAGCGAGGACGACATAGTCGCCCAGCCGCTGCTCCCGCGTCGCTTGCGGATAGTCGCGCGCCGAATTGATATCGCCGGCGATCTTCTCCGCCTTGCCTGCTCCGCCGCCGCCCGATCCGCCACCCGCCGTTCCCGAGCCCGTGCCGCTGCCCTGCCCGCCGGCGCCCGTTTCCATGCCGGCACTGCCCGCGCCGGCAATCGGCAGCGCCGACGAAGGGCTGGCGATAACGATGCGCGGCACGGGCGCGGCCGCTTCGTCCGGCATGGACCTGCGCCCCGCCGCAGCCGCCGCCCCGGCGCGTTCGGGCGTGTGCCGATGCGGTTGCGGCGCGGCGGGCGGCGGATCGGGCGGCGGCGTGGCGATGTAGAACAGGCCGACCGCCTGTTCCGCGACACGGGTGCCGGAGCCGGGCGCGAAAGCGCGCATGAGCGCCAGCACCAGGGCGACATGCAGCAGCCCGACGACGATGGCCACACCCGCACGCATGTTTCGCGGCGAAGAAAGATCGGCGCGCGTCATGGCCGGGCCTATGGCATGTGCGGGCCGGTGCGGCAATGAACCCGCCGCCACGGATTGCTTTTGACAGCCGCCCGCCGGGCGGGTCACATGCGCCTTGCGCAGCACCGGAAAACAGGGAGAGAAAATCATGGCGCGGTTCGGCACGATCCATTGCGAGCACGACGGCACCAGGCTGGAAGGCCTCGTCGCCCGCCCGGCCGGCACAGGCCCTTTCCCCACCGTCATGGTCATGCACAGCGCCAACGGCCTGCGGCACCAGGTGCAGGGCACGATCGAGACGCTGGCCGGAATGGGCTTCCTCGCCATCGCCACCGATATGTACGGCCCCGCAGCGCAGAACGGCCCGCCGGAAGCCTGCCATGCGGCCTATGCCCGCTTCACCGGCGAAGGCATGCACAATGTCCGCGCCCGTTCGCTCGCCTGGTTCGCGGCGGTGCGCGCCCATCCCGATGCCGATCCCGCCCGCCTGGCCGCGATCGGCTACTGCTTCGGCGGCCATTGCGTGCTCGAACTGGCCCGCGCCGGGGCCGGGCTGCGATTCGTCGTCAGCTATCACGGCACGCTCGGGACTCACGCCCGCGCCGTGGCCGGCGTGCCGCAGTGCGAGATCGTCGCCTATTGCGGCGCGCACGATCCCTTCGCCACGCTGGATGAAGTCGATGCCTTGCGCCGGGAACTGGCCGATGCCGGCGCGCGCTACCAGATCACCGTTTTCGGCGAGGCGGCGCACAGCTTCACCGATCCCGACGCCGGCGCCATGGGCATGGAGGGCATCCGTTACAACGCGATGGCCCACCGCATGTCCTGGGCAGGCACCGTCGCCCTGCTGGAAACGCTGACCGACGCCTGAATCCGGCCTGATGCAACAAAGCAACAGTTCCAGGCATTCGGCTGCGCGACGGCCCGTTCGCTATTGTGACCCATGTCCCCGCTTGCTATTCCGCCCCGGAAGTAAATGAGATGCCTTCGATTATTCAGTCGAACAGGGAGTGGAAAAATATGCAGTATCGTACCTTGAAAGCGGGCCTGCTGGTGGGCGCAGCCTTTGCCGGCGCGGCAGCGATGCCGGCCTTGGCCCAGAGTGCCGGCGACGACAGCGGCACCGGCGACATCATCGTCACCGCCCAGCGCGTCGAACAGCGCTTGCAGGACGTGCCGATCTCGATCACGGTGTTCAATCAGGCCCAGTTGACCCAGCGCAACGTCGCGGTCGCGGCCGACCTTGCGACCTATACGCCGTCGCTGTCAGTCAATGCGCGCTACGGCCCCGAGAAATCGAACTTCAACATCCGCGGCTTCAACCAGGACGCGTCGACCGCGCCGACCGTCGGCGTCTATTTCGCAGAAGTCGTCGGCGTGCGCGCGCAGGGCGGCACGACTTCGGGCAACACCGTGGGCGCCGGCGCCTTTACCGACTTGCAGAACGTACAGGTTCTCAAGGGTCCGCAAGGCACGCTGGTCGGCCGCAACACCACCGGCGGCGCGGTGCTGCTGACGCCGAAGAAGCCCACGGACACGCTGGAAGGCTACGTCCAGGGCACTTACGGCAACTATGACAACAAGCGCGTCGAGGCAGCGATCAACATCCCGCTGGCCGACACCTTCAAGATCCGCGTGGCGATGGACCGCAACCAGCGCAACGGTTACATGAAGAACCTGGCCACTGACGCCAGCGGCAAGCGCATCGGCCCTGACGATTACAATGATCTCAATTACTTCTATGGCCGCCTCAGCATCGTCGCCGATCTGACGCCAGACCTCGAAAACTATACGATCTTCCACTACAGCAATTCGCAGACGAACGGCTATGCGTCGCGGATCGTGGGCTGCGCCACGCCCGATTCACCGATCAACCCGCTCAACACTGTCGCTGGAACTGCGGGCTACAGCGGAACCCGGCACCTTCAGGCGACATCGTGCCAAATCCAGTTAGCCCGCCAGACCGGGCACGGCGACAGCCTCTATGATGTCGAGACGAGCAACCAGAACCCGTTCCTCGACATCGTACAGTGGCAGGTGATCAATACGACGACCTGGAAAGCCAGCGACCACATCACCGTCAAGAACATCGCCAGCTATGGTGAGTTCAAGGAACGCGCCAATTTCGATCTGGGCAGCTCCAATTTCGTAGTTGCCCCCGTCGATGCCTCGCAGTTCCCCGGCGATCCGCGCATGGGCTTCCTCATGACCCGCATCAGCCCGCGCCTGACGACCACCGGAGGTGCACCCGGCGGCATCCCGCTCTTCGCTGCGGCCGGTACGCCCTATAACCGCATCGTTCTCGATACGTCGAACCCCAACACCGGCAATTCGTCGCAGTCGACCATGACCGAAGAGCTTCAAATTCAGGGCAATTGGGACAAGCTGAATTTCGTGGTCGGCGGCTATCTCGAATTCTCGCGGCCGTTGGGCTGGAGCGAAGGCCGCACGGGCATCTTCCTGAACTGCTCGCGTCCGCAGGATCTTGCCTGCTCCAACCCGCTGTATTTCGGTTCCATCTCGGAATCGAGCACCAGGCTGAATTTCGACAACCACGGCATTTTCGCGCAGGCGACCTACAACTTCACCGACAAACTCGCGCTGACCGGCGGCATCCGCTATACCTTCGACAAGATCGTCGGCGAGACGCGGGGCACGCGCGCGTCGTTCTCTGCCAATCAACCCACTACCGGACCGCTTTTCGCCGATCCGTACAGCGGTGTGATGATCGCCCGCGCCTGCTACGATTCGCTGCGTCACAACGGCAACGCCAATCCCGCGCCCGGCGTAACGGCGCCGGTCGACCCGGAAGTCGTCGCCAACCCGCCGCAAGCCGACCGCAGCGTCTGCACCACGCAGCTCACCAACAAATCCAGCAAACCGACCTGGCTGATCAATCTCGACTTCAAGCCCA
>JAITWR010000058.1 GCA_031285165.1 Novosphingobium sp. | reverse complement strand
TCGCAAAACAGCTTCCGGTTGAGATCGTCGTCCTCGACAATGAGGATTCGTTTTGCCATTCACCCGTCCGCGCACCATGTTAAGGTCGCATGACCCCTGGAGCATCGTGCGCAAAAGCGGGAACCGGTTTTGCGCAAAAAACGATGCGACAACAAAAACCTGCAAGCGAGGCTGACAATTCTGCGAGAGACCCCGTCACCGGCCGCCGATCCGCCGACGCTGGCGCTGTCCGCGCTCGGCTGGGTGCTGGGCGACGGCGATCGCGCGGCCCGGCTGCTGGCGCTGACCGGGCTGACGCCCGAGGCGCTGCGCGGCGGGCTCGGCGATCCGTCCCTGCTCGCCGCGGTGCTCGATTTCCTCTGCGCGCACGAACCCGACCTCATGGCGGCGGCCGATGCTCTCGGCGTATCGCCGCAGGATCTGACCGGCGCGCGCGACAGGCTGGCCGGATGAAGCGCCCCCTGATCATCTCCGATTGCGACGAAGTGCTGCTCTACATGGTCGCCCCCTATCGCGACTGGCTGGCCGAGCAGCACGGCGTGGCCTTCGACATGAGCGGCGGCGATTTCTCCCGCGCGATGAAGTATGCCGACAGCGGCGAGGCGGTCGCGGCCGACGAGATCTGGCGGCTGCTGAACCTGTTCTTCGACAGCGAGATGCACCGCCAGTCGCCCGTGCCGGGCGTGGTCGGCGCCATAGCCGCGCTGCGCGAACATGCCGACGTGGTCGTGCTTACCAATCTCAAGGATTTCCGCCGGGAAACGCGCGCCAGGCAGCTTGCCGGCCATGGCATCGACTTGCGCGTCTTCACCAACCAGGGGCCGAAGGGGCCGGCGCTCAGGGCGATTCTCGATGAATACCGCCCCGCCCGTGCGATCTTCATCGACGACCTTGCCCAGCATCACGGTTCGGCCGCCGAACTGGCGCCGCATGTCGGCCGGCTGCACCTCTGCGCCGAACCGATGCTGGCGCCGCATATCGATTGCGCCCATCGCGCGGGACACGCCCATGCGCGGATCGACGACTGGGCGAGCGCCCTGCCCTGGCTGCTCGACCGCCTTTATGCCGAAGAGAAAACCGGGGAGAGTGCATGACCGACGCCGAAATCGACGCGAAGCTGGCCGCATTGGGACTGGTTCTGCCCGAACCGGCCGCGCCGGTGGCGGCCTATGTGCCCGTGGTGGTCGCAGGCGGCCTGGCGCACGTCTCGGGCCAGTTGCCCTTCATCGGCGGCGCGCTGGTCAGGGGCCGGCTCGGCGCCGGCATCCCGGCCGACGAAGGCTACGAAGCGGCACGCGCTTGCGGGCTGATGATCCTCGCGCAACTGCGCGCGGCGCTGGGCTCGCTCGACCGGGTGGAACGGATCGTCAAGCTGGGCGCCTTCGTCAACTCGACGGCGGAGTTCACCGACCAGCCCAAAGTCGCCAACGGCGCATCCGAACTGATGGCGGCGCTGTTCGGCGAGGCGGGCAAGCATGCGCGCAGCGCGGTGGGCGTGCCGGTGCTGCCGCTCGGCGCGGCCGTGGAAGTCGATGCGATTGTCGCTGTCCGAACCGATTGACCGCTGGCTCGCACCGGCGCCCGATGCGCGCAAGGTGGCCTGGATCGGCGAGCATGTCTTCGCCCACCGCGGTTTGCACGGCGGGGGCGTGCCCGAAAATTCGGCTTCGGCTTTCGCCGGCGCCATGGCGCGCGGCTTCGGCATCGAATGCGATATCCAGCGATCGGGCGACGGGCAGGCGATGGTCTTCCACGACTGGAACCTGGACCGGCTGACCGCCGGGACGGGGCCGGTCGCCGGGCACAGCGCCGAGGAGCTCGGGCGCATCGCGCTCACCGGCAGCGGCGGCGATACCATTCCGACGCTGCGCCGGCTGCTCGATCAGGTCGCGGGCGGCGTGCCCCTGCTGATCGAGGTGAAATCGCGCCGGAATAGCCCTGTCGCCGCGATCTGCATGGCCGTGCAGCGGGAGCTTGCAGGGTATCGCGGCCTTCATGCCGTGATGAGCTTCGATCCGCGCGTGCCGCGCTGGTTCGCGGTCCATGCGCCGGAGACGGTCCGGGGCCTCGTCGTCACCGAGGAGAACGGCAAGGCGCTTCCCGGCCGGATCGGGCGGCATCTGGCGCTGTGGCAGGCCCGGCCCGATTTCCTCGCCTACGACATCCGCGACCTGCCGAGCCGCTTTGCCGCGCGCCAGCGCCAGCGCGGCCTGCCCGTGGCAAGCTGGACCGTCCGCAGCGCCGAACTGCGCGAACGGGCGGAGCGGCATGCCGATGCGCCGATTGCCGAGGGGGCGGGGATCGCATGAGCAGCGCGATGTGCCGGGGGCGGCGATGATGGCCGATTTCGATCCCGCCTTCGCCGTCCGCCTGCTGTCCGGTATCGGCGAGACCCGTGCAAGCGAATGGGATGCGCTGACCGATGGCGGGAATCCCTTCGTCAGCCACGCATTCCTCACCGCGCTTGAGGATTCGCACAGCGTCGGCGGGCAGAGCGGCTGGCTGCCCGCGCCGATGACGATCGAAAACGCCGACGGGCGCCTCGTCGCCGCTCTGCCGGCCTATGTGAAATCGCACAGCCAGGGCGAATACGTCTTCGATCACGGCTGGGCCGATGCCTGGCATCGCGCGGGCGGCTCCTACTATCCCAAGCTGCAAATCGCGGTGCCCTTCACCCCGGCGACCGGCCCGCGCGTGCTGACGCAGGCCCCCGGGCTTGCCCTGCCGCTGCTGCGTACCGCCGAACGGTTCTGCGCGGCGCACGGGCTGTCTTCCGCCCATGCGACATTCATCGCGCCCGGGCAGGCGCCGCTGTTCGAACGCGCCGGCTGGCTGATCCGCGAGGATATCCAGTTCCACTGGGAAAACCGGGGCTATACCGGATTCGACGATTTCCTCGCGGCGCTCTCCTCGCGCAAGCGCAAGGATATCCGCAAGGAGCGCGCCGCCGCGCGGGAAGGCGTCGAAATCCGCGTGCTGACCGGGGATGCGATCCGCCCCGGACACTGGGACGCCTTCTGGAACTTCTACCAGGATACCGGCGCACGCAAATGGGGCCGCCCCTATCTGACCCGCAGCGCCTTCACCCTGCTGGGCGAGCGCATGGCCGACCGGATTCTGCTGGTATTCGCCTGTATGGACGGCAATCCGGTGGCGGGCGCGCTCAACTTCATCGGCGCGGACACACTCTATGGCCGCTACTGGGGAGCGCTGATCGACAAGCCCTTCCTGCATTTCGAAGTCTGCTACTATCAGGCGATCGACGCCGCGATCGCCCTCGGCCTCCGGCGAGTCGAGGCCGGCGCGCAGGGCGGGCACAAACTGGCACGCGGCTATGAGCCGGTGCGCACCGTTTCGGCCCACTACATCGCGCACCAGGGCTTCCGCGAGGCGGTTGCCGACTTCCTCGCCCGCGAGCGCGCGGGCATGGCCGGCAACCGGTTGTACCTCGGCAAGCGGACACCGTTCCGCAAAGGCTGAACGACACTATCGTCCGCCCGAATCCGGGCCGCCGGGTTCGGGTGTGCGGAAAATTCCTGTGACGGAGACGGCATTGGCGCTTGTGCGGATTCGGCGCCGCACCTATAGGCGCGGCAACCATAGTCCGCAGATCCGCTGCTACCGGGAAAACCAGGGGCGGCAGGTTGCAAGCGGGTCCGGGGAGGAGTGGTGCGGAGACTCTGATGGCGACTGCCCTTGCTGACGAAATCGATGTTCTGGCCAAGGCCAAACGAGCGATAGGTGGCGATTACACCCCAAGCGAAGACGAACTCTATATGTCGGAAGTGCAGCAGGATTATTTCCGGCGCCTGCTGCTCGAATGGAAGAAGTCGATCCTGAACGCGGCGGCCGATACGCTGCAACAGCTTCAGGACGGTCCGATCCGCGAACCCGATCTCAACGACCGCGCATCGAGCGAGACCGACTGGGGCATCGAACTCAGGACTCGCGACCGCCAGCGCAAGCTGATCGCCAAGATCGATTCCGCGCTGCGCCGGATCGAGGAAGGCGAATACGGCTTCTGCGAGGTTAGCGGCGAACCGATCGGCATCGGCCGGCTCATCGCCCGGCCGGTCGCGACGATGACCGTGGAAGCACAGCAGGCGCATGAGCGGCGCGAGAAAGTCTCACGCGACGATTGAGCCTGTTCGCCGGCAGCACCGCTACCCGGTCAAGACCGCGTTCGACATTCCCGACCGCGGCAAAATCGGCTAGTCCGAAATCGATGCGCAAGGCTTTGCAGATTACCGCACTCCTGACGGCGCTGCTGCTGGCCGCCTGCGGCTCGTACAAAAACGCGGCCGTCAACGTCGTCACGATCGGCGAGCCTGCCACTCCGTTCGAGCAAGGCGCGCGGCTTTCGCTGCCCGCGCGGCTGGTGCGGGGGGCCACTGTCGAGGGCCTGGTGGGTTTCGACGAGCAGGGCCGGATCGTGCCCGCGCTTGCCGATCGCTGGATCGTCACCGACGACGGGTTGAGCTATATCTTCCGCCTGCGTGACGGCACCTGGGGCAACGGCAGCCCGCTGACCGCGCCGGCGCTGCGCAACGCGCTGCGCGAGACGATCGCCTCGCTGCGCGGCACGCCGCTTGCGCTCGACCTCGGCGGCATCGACGAAATCCGCGTGATGGCCGGGCGCGTGATCGAGATACGCCTGGCCAGCCCGATGCCGAACCTGCTGCAACTGCTGGCCCAACCCGAGCTGGGGCTTTCCTGGCAAGGCCAGGGGGCCGGCCCGATGCGCCTGCACCGTGAGGGCGATACCGCGCTGCTGACCGCAATGCCGCCGGAAAGCCGCGGCCTGCCCGCAATCGAGGGGTGGAGCCGGAAAGTGCGGCCATTGCGGCTGGCCGCGCTGCCTGCCGGGGAAGCGGTCGCCCGTTTCAACCGCGGCGAAGCCGATGTCCTGCTCGGCGGGCGGATCGAGGATTTCCCGCTGGCACGTTCGGTCGGGCTGATTCGGGGAACGATCCAGCTCGATCCCGTCACGGGGCTGTTCGGCCTGGCAGTGACCGGCAACACGGGTTTCCTGGCGGCGCCGGAAAACCGCGAGGCGCTGGCCATGGCGATCGATCGCGATGCCCTGATGGAGCCCTTCGGCGTCGGCGGCTGGACCGCGACCAACCGGCTCGTCGCTTTCGGCGTGGAGGACGATCCCGGCGCCGTCGGCGAACGCTGGGCCGGCATGAGCATCGAGGAAAGGCGGACCCAGGCCGCGGCGCGGGTCAGCCGCTGGCGCCAGACGCAACCCGGCGCGCCGGGCGTGCGGCTGCGTATCGCACTGCCGCGCGGCCCGGGCAGCGATATGGTGTTCGACCGGCTACAGGCCGATTTCAAGCTCATCGGCATAGAAGCGCAGCGCGCCGGGCCGAACGACGAGGCCGATCTGCGCCTGCTCGACGTGGTCGCGCGCTATCCGCGTGTCGGCTGGTTTCTCAACCAGCTCAACTGCAAGGCCGGCCGCGGGCTGTGCAGCGATGATGCCGATCGCATTGCCGCCCGGGCACAGCACACGGCCGACCCGGCGGCACGCAGCGACCTGCTCGCCGATGCCGAGGCGACGCTGACCAGGGCCAATGTCTTCATCCCCTTCGGCACGCCGATCCGCTGGTCGCTGGTGCGCGGCGATGTCACCGGCTTTGCCCCGAACCGCTGGAACATCCATCCCTTGATGCCGCTGGCGCTGCGCCCCGGATAAGAGAGCCCGCCATCGGGCCGGGACGGACAGCGGCTGTCAATCCAGGCGGATTTTCCCGCGCCCGGCCTTGACCGAGCCGCGCAGCTTCTTGCCCTGTAGCCGCTGCTCCTTGCCCACGCGGTTGAGCCGCGACTTCGCGCGCTTCCCGGGCAGTTTCTGCGCCCGGGTCAGCAGTTCGGCCAACCGTTCGCGGGCATCGGCGCGATTCGCCTCCTGCGTGCGGAAGCGGCGCGCGGCAATGACCAGCTCGCCTTTGGCGGTCATCCGGCTGCCGGCCAGTTCCTTCAGCCGGTGGAACACTTCAGGCGGCAGGCGCAGCGCGAAGACATCGAGCCGCAATTGCACCGCGGTCGCCACCTTGTTGACATTCTGCCCGCCCGGCCCCGCTGCGGCGATGAAGCTCTCGCTCGCCAGCATCCGGGCGCGTGCGACGAGATCATCCATCGCTGAAACCCAGGGCGCGGAAATCGGCCGGGAGAGGGGCCTCGGCCGCGACGGGCGGCTTGCCCGCACGCGGTACGACAAGTGCGGCCGCGTGGAGCATGGTGCGCCCGCCCCCCTTGCCGTCACCATAGACCGGATCGCCCAGCAATGGCACGCCCAGCCCGGCGGCGGCATGGACGCGGATCTGATGCGTGCGCCCCGTTTCGGGCCGAAACTCGACCAGTGTGAACCCGTCGCACCCGGCAAGCCTGCGCCAATGCGTGATCGCGGGCTTGCCCTTTTTCGCCGGGATCATCCGCCAGCCCTTTTCGGCGCTGCTGATCTTGGCGAGCGCCAGCGCGATCGTGCCTTCCTCGTCGGCAATCGCCCCGGCCACGATCCCGAGATAGCGCTTCTCGACCCGCCGTTCCGCGAAAGCCTGGGCGAAACGCTTCAGCGCCTTGGGGTTGCGTGCCAGCAGCAGGCAGCCCGACGTGTCCCGGTCGAGCCGGTGGACGGGCGCGGGCGCGCGCAGGAAGCCCAGCTTCAACTCGTCGAGCCGGTCCTCGAGGCTCACCCCTCCGGCACGCGGCCGGTCGAGCGGCAGGCCCGCCGGCTTGTCGATGACCAGCGCCTCGGCGTCTTCGAAAAGGATGGGCAGGTCCATCAGGCGACGGCCGCGGCGATCCGGCGCACCGCCTCGGCAAGCTGCGCTTCATCCGCCGCGAAGCTGATGCGGAAGCCGTCCCCGCCGCCGAAGGCCGATGCCTGGACGATGGCGACGCCGTGATCGAGCAGGTGGAAGGCGAGCTTCCCGTCGTCGTTCCCGAATCGGTCCATCAGTGCCGTGGCGTCGACCATGCAATAGAAGGCGCCATCAGGCACCGGCGTAGAGAGGCCGGGAATCGCGTTGATGGCGTTCACCACGAGATCGCGCCGTGCGCGGAAGCGTTCGCGCCAGTCGAGCAGGAAATCCTGCGGCCCTTCGAAAGCCGCGACCGCCGCGGCCTGGCTGACCGAGCAGGGATTGCCCGAACTGTGCGATTGCAGCTTTTCCATCGCCCCGATCAGCCATTGCGGCCCGGCGGCAACGCCGATGCGGAAGCCGGTCATCGCATGGCTTTTGGAAACGCCCGAAACCGTAAGCACCCGATCGGCCAGATCGGGGCATTCCACTGCCAGAGTCGCGTGCATGCCGCCGCCGTAGCGAATCGGCGCATAGATATCGTCGCTCATCACCAGCACGCGCGGGTGGCGGCGCAGCACATCACCGATCGCGCGCAATTCCCCGGCGGAATAGGTCGCGCCGGTGGGATTGCCGGGGCTGTTGAGCAGCAGCCAGCGCGTCTGCGGCGTGATCGCCGCAGCGAGCTGGCCGGCGGTGATGCGAAAGCCGCCAGCGGCGTCCGTTGCCAGTTTCACCACATCGGCGCCGGCGAAGCGGACGATTTCGGGATAGGAAACCCACCAGGGAGCGGGAATCAGCACTTCGTCGCCCGGATCGAGCGTCGCCATCAGCGCGTGGAAGATCGCCTGCTTGCCGCCTGCGCTGATCGTCACTTGCGACACCGGCACTGCGATACCCAGGTCGCGCGCGAAATGGAGCGCGGCGGCCTGCTTCATCCGCGCCGTGCCGCCGACGGGCGTATATTTCGTGGCACCGGCGTCCATCGCGTCCCTGGCCGCCGCGATCACATGCGCCGGCGTAGCGAAATCGGGTTCGCCGACCGAGAGCGAGATGATGTCCCTGCCTTCGGCCTTCAGCGCGGTGGCGCGGTCGGTCATGGCCGTGGTCTGCGAAGGGGCGATGCGCTGGAGCGCTGCGGAAACTTTCGGGTCGGTCCGGGTCATGGGCTACTTCAGAAGTTGAGCGGGCATGAGGCCGCGCAAGGCATTGCCGATCAGGAAACCCCGGGCGAGATCGTCGAGTGTGAGTTCGGCCTCTGCCGCGCGGCCCGCCTCGATCAGAGAGCGGCGCAGCACGCCGGGCAGCAGCCCGAGCCGCGCGGGAGGCGTCAGCAGCCGGCCGTCGCGCTCGACGAAAACATTGGTGAAGCTGCCCTCGGTAACGAGCCCGTCGTCGCGCAGGAACAGCGCCTCTGCCGCGCCCGCGCCGCGCGCCGCCTTCAGTGCTGCTTCATGGAAACCGCGGCCGCTCTGCTTGAAACGCAGCCGCCGGTCGCCCGGATCGACCGGCAGGCGCAGCACCGCGCAGACCGCGGGATCGGGCAGGGCCGGCGGCATCCCGGCCAGTTCGAGACTGAAAGCACCGCTGCGCGCGGCGACCAGCCGCAGCTTCGCGGGCTTCCGTGCATCGGCGCACAGCGCCCGGATCGCGCTGCTCACGGCATGGCGATCGAAAACGAAACCAAGCTCATCGGCGCTCGCCCCGATCCGCTCGAGATGGCATGCGAGCAGCGGCACGCCCTCCCCCGGAATGAAGGCCATGGTTTCGATCAGGTCGAAACTCGCGGCTGCTTCCTGCACGAAACCCCCTTTGATCAGGCACTCGCGCCATTCGCCGAGCGCATCGGAATCGGCGACGATCGCCGAACCCACTCCCAGCACCGCACGGCCTCCCGCGTTGCGGATACCGTTCTCGCCGGGCGTGAGATGCATGGTGCGGATTGCCACATTGAAGGCGGCGTCGCCAGAGGCATCGATTCTGCCGATCGCGCCGCAATAGGGACCGCGGGCATCGCGCTCGGTCTGCCGGATCAGTTCCATCGCCCGGATCTTGGGCGCGCCGGTAATCGAGCCGCAGGGAAACAGCGCCCGAATCGCGTCGACCGCGCCCTTGCCCGGAAGCAGCCGCGCGCGCACGGTCGAAACCATCTGATGCACCGTCGGGTAAGTCTCGACCGAAAAAGGATGCTCCACCCGCACGCTGCCCGCTTCGGCGATGCGCGACAGATCGTTGCGCAGCAGGTCGACGATCATCAGGTTTTCGGCACGGTCCTTCACCGAGGCGGCAAGCTCGGCGGCGAGCACCTCGTCCTCGCCGGGCGAGCGCCCGCGCGGACGCGTGCCTTTCATCGGCCTGACCGTCGCCGTGCAATGGCCGTCGCCGACTTCGAGCGCGAAGAACAGTTCGGGCGAGAAACTGAGCAGCCAATGCGCCCCGTCGAACACCACGCCGCCATAGCCCGCGCCGGCGGCCGGGCGGATCGCGGCATAGAGCGCCAGCGGATCACCGCGCCAGCGCGCGACAAGCGGGAGGGTGAGGTTCGCCTGATAGATGTCGCCCGCCCGGACCGCTTCCTGCAAGGCCGCGAAAGCGCGCGCATGGCCGCCCGGGGAAAGCTGCGGCTCCATGGGGCCGATCGCGCCCCGTGGGCCGTCAGCATGTGCGGCCAGCCAGCGCGGCACTTGCCCGGCGGGAATGGTCTCGTAGCCCGCGAAAGCCCCGAACCAGACCAGCGGGCCTGCCGCGCCGGTGCGCGCCGCCGTCAGCGGCGCGAGCCGGGGCTCCAGCGCCAGCCCTGCCTCATAGGCGAGATAGCCCGCCAGGTCGCGCCCTTCGGCCCGCAGCGCCTCGATTCGCGCCAGCGCCGGCGCGACTTCCTCCGCCCGCCGTGCGACGACGAGTTCGACCGGCGCCCGGTAGAGCCGCGCATCGCGCGCACCCTCGGGCCTGGCATCGTCGAGCAGGATGAAAGGCTGCGCCATCCGCTTGCCTCTAGCTGCCGATTGCACGGCTGGCAAAAAGCCTCTCGTGCAGTCCCGCGGCGGCCGCTATCGCAGCGATGCGGAAAACATGGCCGGAAGCCGCTGCGCAATTCGTTCTTTTGCGAATTGCGAATCAGTCTCTAAGACTATGGCCGATGATCCGCATTCTCCTGGCCGTGTTGCTTGCCGTCGTTCCTGCCGCCCGCGCATTCGCCGGGCCGTCCTTCCCCCAGGGCCAGCTTACCGATACGGTGCAGCCGCAGGCCTATCGGCTGGACCTGACGATCGACCCGGCAAAAGAGCGTTTTTCGGGCAAGGTGGAGATCGACGCCACGATCGGGCAGGCCGGCGACAGGATTTTCCTGCATGGCCGCGACCTGGCGATACAGCGCGCCGTGGCCAATGTCGGCGGCCGGGAGATCGCCGGAAGCTGGCGCCAGCGCGATGCCACCGGCGTTGCCGAGCTGACCTTTCCCGAGCCGCTGCCCGCGGGTCCGGTGACACTCGCCTTCTCCTATGACGCGCCGTTCCGGCAAGGCCCCGCGGGCATGTTCCGGGTGAAGGTCGGGGCCGACTGGTATAGCTGGACGCAGTTCGAATCGATCGACGCGCGCTCTGCCTTCCCCGGCTTCGATCAGCCTTCGTTCAAGACGCCTTTCACCGTCACGCTGCGCACACCGCCGGGCCTGACCGCGGTAAGCAACGCGCCCGAAACGGGCAGGACGCTGGAAGCCGGGCTCGAAGTCCACCGCTTCGCCACGACATTGCCGCTGCCGACCTATCTCGTCGCGATGATCGTCGGCCCGTTCGCCGTGGCCGAAGGCGAAGTGCCGCCGACACCGCAGCGCGCGAAGCCTCTGCCGCTCCGCATCGTCTCGCCGAGGCAGAACGCCGGCAAGCTCGCCTTCGCGCTACAGGGATCGAAGGAAATCGTCGCGCTGCTCGAAAGCTATTTCGGCGATTCCTTTCCCTATCCCAAACTCGACCAGATCAGCTCGCCGATCATGCCGGGCGCGATGGAGAACGCCGGGGCCGACCTGTACGGCGACGGGCTGATCGTCATGGACGCCCATGCGCCGACACCGCAGAAGCGCCGCTTCGGCATGGTCGTGGCGCACGAACTGGCGCACCAGTGGTTCGGTGATCTCGTCACGCCCTCCTGGTGGGACGACATCTGGCTCAACGAGAGCTTCGCCAACTGGATGGGCTACCGCATCGGCGACGCCTGGCGGCCCGATCTCAACATCCGTTCGGGCGCGCTGGCCGAGGGCTTCGCCGCGATGGACACCGATGCGCTTGTCGCCGGGCGGCCGATCCGCCAGAAAATCGCCGGCAACGACCAGATCGACGGCGCGTTCGACAGCATCACCTATGGCAAGGGCGGCCAGGTCGTAGCGATGATCGCCGCCTTCATGGGCGACGGCCAGTTCCGCGAGGGCGTGCATCGCTACATGGCGGCGCATCGTTACGGCAACGCCACCAGCGCCGACTTCTTCACCGCCATGGCCGAGGCCGCGCACGATCCGCGGATCGTCCCCGCCCTGCAAAGCTTCGTCGACCAGCAGGGCGTGCCCTTGCTGACTTTCCGCCGGAACAATGCAGGCTGGACCGTCAGCCAGAGCCGCTACGCGCCGCTGGGCGCGCTGTCGCCGGCGACGCGCTGGGGTGTGCCGATGTGCCTGCGCCGCGGCGAGACGCGGCAGTGCAGCCTGCTGACCGAAGCCAGCGCTGCGGTAACGATCCCGGATACAGGCCCGGGCACAGGCCCCGATACGGGCGCCGGCCCGCTGATGCCCAATGCCGGCGGCACCGGCTATTACCGCTTCGAGCTGCCCGGGGCCGATTGGGACGCCCTTATCGCCGATGCCGGCAGCCTGACCGGCGGCGAGGTGCAGGCAGCCGCGGATTCGCTTGCCGCCAGCATGGCGGCGGGCCGCAGCGCCGCGACGAAGCTTGCCGCATTGGCCGATAAAACTGTTTACCATCCCGATAGTTATGCCGCCGATGCCGCCACCGGGGCGCTTGGCGCCTTTGCCGGCACGGGCATTCTCGACGATGCCGGCAGCAGGGGCTGGCGGCGTTTCGTCACGCGGCTCTACCGCCCGCTGCTGGCGCGATACGGCTTCGACCCGCGCCTCGGCGCCTATGCCGCCGAGAATCCCGAGCGCGCCCAGCGCCGCGCACAGATCATCGGCTGGCTGGCGGGGGCGGGACAGAACCAGGCACTGCGCAAGCGGATCGCGGCAGCCGTTCGCCGCTTTTTTGCCGGCGATGGGAAAGCGCTCGATCCGGCGTGGTACGCGATCGGTTTCGATATCGCGATCGCACAGGGCAGGCTGCCGACGGCACAGGCGCTGGTCGACAGCGCGCTGGCGTCCGAAGACCCGGTGTTCAGGCCCATAGCGCTGGACGCGGTTGCCGCCAGCGGGTCCAGGGCGGTGGCGAACTGGCTGCTCGACGGGCTCAGGGACTCGCGCCTGCGCGCAAGCGAAAAGCGCGACCTGCTGCGCAGCATCACTCTCACCACCGCGACTCAGGAGATCGGCTATGCCTGGCTCGTCGGCCATTTCGACGAGCTGACCTCGGACACGGGCGGCGTCTTCTTCTCGGCGCGTCTGCCGCAGCTTCTTGCCCGCTTCTGCTCGGTCGCCCGCGCCGACGAGTTCGCGCGCGAGCTGCGGCCGCGTTTCGCCGGCAAGCCGGGGGCGATGGAGCTTGAGCGCACAATCGAGCGCGTGCGCAATTGCGGGACGCTGCGCGAACGGCGCGGCACGCAGATCAGCGCGGAATTCGCGGCACTGAAATAGGCGCCGTTCCTTTCCATCCGCGCAGCGGATGGAGAGAGCTTACCGGAGCGGCAGTTTCAGCATCGCCACGAGCCCCGTAACCGTGCCATCCGGCCCGCGCCGGTTGGCCAGCGTCAGCGCGCCGCCGTGCTGTTCGGCAATGGCGCGGGCAAGAGTGAGGCCGAGGCCGGCGCCGCCGGTTCCGGTGTTGCGCGAGGGCTCACCGCGCGCGAAGGGTTCCATCATCCGCTCGATGTCGGCTTCGGCAATGCCCGGGCCGTCGTCCTCGATGCGGATCACCGCCTCGCACTCCTCGCGCGCCAGCGAGACGCGCGCGCAGCGGCCATAGCGCAGCGCGTTGTCGATAAGGTTGCGCAGGCCGCGGCGCAGCCAGGTGGCGCGCAAGGGCAGGACGATGCGCTGCATGGCGGCGAGCGCGACCGGCTCGTCCATGTCCTCGTATTCCTCGACGACCGAAGCGACGAGCGCGGAAAGCTCGGACTGTTCGAGCGGGTCGCTCGGCCGTCCGACGCGGGCGAGCGAGAGGATGTCGTCGAGCGAGCGGGCGATGTCCTCGATCGTCGCAGCCATGCGGGCGCGCTCGGCGTCGTCCTCGACCGATTCGATGCGCACGCGCAGCGCCGCGAGCGGAGTCTTGAGATCGTGCCCGATCGCGCCGAGCATCACGTCCTTCTCATCGAGCAGCGCGGCGATGCGCGCCTCCATGGCATTATGCGCGACGATCAGCCGGCGCACGTCGTCGGGGCCTTGCGAAGCGAGCTGGCCATCGGGGCTGCGCGTTTCGGCGAAACGCTCGAGCCTTGCGGTCAGCGCTGCCAGCGGCCGGGTGATGCGGCGCAGAATCAGCGCGATGGCACCGATCAGCACGATATAGAGCAGCAGCGTCTGGGCGATCAGCGTCGCGACGAATTCGCGCTCGCCCGGCGGCACCATCACGCGCGCGACGAGCCAGTCGCGGCTGCCGTTCTGCTGCACGGCAGCCACGAGCACCTCGCTGTACAGCGCCGCGTGCCGCTTGCCGAAGAACGCCAGTTGCAGCGCGGCACGCCGGCTGGCAACCGGATCGGCGAAGACATCGCGCCGCAGCACGACGACCTGCTGCGCGAGCATGTCCTGATCGGCCAGGATGCGGTGCAGTTCGCTCCCGGCTTCGCGGTCGCTGTTCTCTCCCGCACGGATCGGCGAAACCGCGGTACGCTCGACCCTGAGGCTGATCTGGCGGCCATGCGTGTGGCGGAAACGGCCGTGATCGCCGTTGTCGCGGTTGGCCGAAAGCAGGCGGAACGCAGCGGCATGAAGCAGCCCGGCCTCGCGCCGCTCGGCCTGGGCGCGATAGACCAGCATGGCGCCGACACCCTGGACGAGCAGCAGCGCCACCGCCACGGCGAGCAGCATCTGCCCCATCAGGCTGCGCGGCCAGGAGGCAGCTTTCACCCGGACACCCGCCTGACATCGGCGGCAAGCATGTAGCCCCCGCCCCAGACGGTCTGGATCAGTTGCGGATTGCGGCTGTCGGCTTCGATCTTGCGCCTCAGGCGGCTGACCTGGTTGTCGACCGCGCGATCGAACAGATGGGCTTCGCGGCCCTGGACCATGTCCAGCAGGCGATCGCGGTCGAGCACCTCGCGCGGATGTTCGAGGAAGGCCATGAGCAGGCGGAACTCGACCGAGGAGATGGCGACCACCGCGCCCTCGGGATCGACCAGCCTGCGCTTGAGCGGATCGAGCTTCCAGCCTTCGAATGCGAACAGCTCGTTGTCCGCGGGCTGCGCGCCGCGGCCGGTGCGGCGCAGCACGCTGCGGATGCGCGCGACCAGCTCGCGCGGCTCGAACGGCTTCACGACATAGTCGTCGGCGCCGATCTCGAGGCCGACGATGCGGTCGGTCGCCTCCCCCCTGGCAGTAAGGAAGATGGTGGGGATCGACCGGCTCTCGACAAGATGGCGGCACAGCGACAGCCCATCCTCGCCCGGCATCATGATGTCGAGCAGGACGAGATGGGGGCAATCCGCGCGAATCAGGCTGCGCGCCTCGACGGCGCCGGCGGCCTGGGCAACCTCGAACCCCTGGCGCGAGAGGTATTCGGCCAGGGGTTCGCGCAGGGCCGCCTCGTCATCGACGATCAGCAGCCGGATGGGCGCGGTATCGTTCATCGGCAGGCCTGCCCGCGCCTTATTCTCAATCGGCCGGGCGATCCGGCGCTTCGGGCGCGCCGTCGCGGTTCTGCCAGCGGGCGCGCATCCGCTCGCGCATGGCCTGGAACGCGGCCCGGCGCTCTTCCCTGGTCACCGTGCCGTCGTGGTTGGCATCGGCCCGCTCGAAGCGCTGCATCGCCGCGGCGGTGAACTCGGCCTGCGTGACCGTGCCGTCCTTGTCGGCATCGGCCATACGGCCCATCACCATGCCGCCGCCATGACGGCCGCGCCCCATATGGCCGCCCCGATGGTGCTTGTCCGCGCCGCCGGCACCGTCCCTGCCATCGGCACCCCGGGGGCCGTGACGGCCGCGCGGGGCGCCGGCTTCGAACTCGGCGCGCGAAATCTGGCCGTCGTGGTCGCTATCCAGCCGGTCGAACATCGCCGCCCGGCGCGCGGCCCGGTCGGCCTGGTCGAGCTTGCCGTCATGGTTGGCATCCATGCGGGCGAACATCGCCTCGGCACGGGCCTGCGCTTCGGCGCGAGTCACGCTGCCGCCGCCTTGCGCGGCTTGCCGGGCAATGGCTGCGCCGGAAATCGCAGTTGCGGCCAGCAGCAGGCCCAAGGCGATCTTGCGGGTCTTGGTCATGTCATCTCCTGTATTCATCACCCGAAACGGGGTAGAAGCCGCAGGGGCACCGGGGAAGGAGGGGGAAACAAGTGCCCTCGCGGCCTCCTGTCGGCCATTCTGGAAGGCGGATGTCGCGCGAATATGCCGGGCTGCCGCTTTATTGTCGCCAATTGTCGCAGTATTCCCGCAATGTTCATCCAAAGGCAAGCTCCTGCCGGCTGCATATGCGCAGTGGTGTATGCGCGAGGTGAGAGCTACAAGCCTCAAATCCCTATGACCGAACCCGTATCTTTCCCGCTTCACGCCCGGTTCAGGGCATTCCGGGCTAGTCGCAAGCCCATGCGCCAGCCCTTCCCTGTGCCCGCCCGCCTGTTTCGCGCCACCGTTGCACTGGTCGCGGCGCTGGCGCTTGCCGTCGAGCCCGCCGCTGCCCAGTCGATCCTGCGCGATGCCGAAACCGAGGCCCTGCTGCACGACATGGCCGCGCCGATCGTCGCAGCGTCGGGCCTCGATCCGCGCAACGTCGATATCGTTCTGGTCAACGATTCCTCGGTCAACGCCTTCGTCGTCGGCGGCCAGGCGGTCTATCTCAACAGCGGCCTGATCAATACGGCGGACAGCGCCAACGAAGTGCAGGGCGTCATCGCGCACGAGCTCGGCCACGTGGTAGGCGGCCACGCGATCAGCGATGGAGGCGGCAAGGCGGCAAGCGGCATCAGCCTGCTCTCGCTGCTGCTCGGCGCCGCGGCTGCCGCGGCCGGCGGCGGCGAAGCGGCAATCGGCGTACTGATGGCGGGGCAACAGGCGGCGATGGGCAAATACCTTGCCTTCAGCCGCGCGCAGGAAGCCACCGCCGACGCTGCCGGCGCGCAGTTCCTGGCGAAAGCCGGCATTTCGGGCAAAGGCTCGGTCGGCTTCTTCAAGAAGCTCGAGAACCTGGAATACCGCAGCGGCTACACACGCAATGCCGACACCGAATTCTACAGCAGCCACCCGATGACCGGCGACCGCATCGCCACGCTGGAGGATACCTACGAAAAGGATCCGGCCTGGAACAAGCCGAACGATCCGGCGCTCGAAGCCCGTTTCCAGCGCGCCAAGGCCAAGCTGTTCGGCTATCTTGCCGAACCCGGGGACACCTTGCGCACCTATCCCGAGGGGACCAACACGATCCCCGCGCGCTATGCCCGCGCCTATGCCCGGCACAAGGACGCCCATCTCGACAAGGCGATGGAGGAAACCGAGGCGCTGCTCAGGCAGGCACCCGACGATCCCTATTTCCTCGAACTGAAAGGGCAGATACTGCTCGAGGCGGGCAAGCCCCTCGACGCACTGGACCCGCTGCGCCGCGCAACCGGGCTGACCAACAACCAGCCGCTGATCGCCACCACTTTCGGCCACGCGCTGATCGCCACCGAAGACCCGAAGAACCTGCCGGAAGCGCAGCGCGTGCTCAAGGCGGCCGTCGCGCGCGACCGCGAGAATCCTTTCGCCTGGTATCAGCTCGGCGTCGTCTATGCCGCCAACGGCGATACGCCGCGGGCGCAGCTCGCCAGCGCCGAGCAGCAGGTATTGAGCCGGCAGATGCCACAGGCCCTGCGCAGCGCCGAAGCGGCCGAGGCGGCCCTGCCCAAAGGCTCGCCCGACTGGCTGCGCGCGCAGGATATCGCGTTCCAGGCCCGGGCCGCGATTGAACGAAACCGCAAACGCAAGTAGCGCATCCGGCATGAACGAGGGAATCATGGCTTCACGCCGCTGGACGGTGTTCGCTGTCGCCGGCATCCTGCTGCTCGGCGCGGCAATCTTCGCCGGCTGGCGGTGGCAGCACGAGACGGCCGATCCCGCCGCCCGACTCGCCTCGGGCGATCGCGCGGCGATCGAGAAGGTGGTCCACGACTATATCCTCGACCACCCCGAGATTCTGCCGCAGGCGATGGAAAACCTGCAACAGCGCGAAAACGCCCGGCTGCTTGCGAGCATCGGCGATGCGGTACACACGCCTTTCCCCGGCGCGGTGCTGGGCAATCCCGACGGCAAGGTGACGCTGGTTGAATTCACCGATTTCGCCTGCACTTTCTGCCGCCAGAGCGTTGCCGAGGTGGAGCAGTTGATCGCCGCCAACCCGGACTTGCGCGTCGTCATCCGCGAACTGCCGATTCTCAGCCCGCAAAGCGCCGACGCCGCCAGGATGGGGCTCGCCGCGGCCGAACAGGGCAAGTACCCGGCTTTCCACCGCGCCATGTTCGCGGCCGGCCGGCCCGGCCCCGAAACGATCGCCGCCGCCGCACAGGCCGCCGGCCTCGACATGAACCGCGCGCGCCGGACCATCGCCGATCCGAAAGTCGCGGCGGAGATCACCCGCAACATGGATTTCGCCCGCAAGCTCGGCATCAACGGCACGCCGAGCTGGGTCGCCGGCGACCGGCTGCTTGCAGGCGCCGTCGGCAAGGAGAAATTGAGCGAGGCGATCGCGCAGGCCAGGAAAGGCTGATGACGCTTTCCGATGCAGACATCGCGCTTGCCCTGCGCCTCGCCGATGCCGCGGGCGAAGCGGTGCGCCCCCATTTCCGCAGCGGTATCGCGGCCGAGCGCAAGGGCGATGCCACGCCGGTCACTCTGGCCGATCGTGCCGCCGAGGAAGCGATGCGGCGCATTCTCAAGGCCGAAGCACCGCGCGACACCGTGATCGGCGAGGAATTCGGCGCCGCCGCGGGCACCTCGGGGCGAAGCTGGGTGCTCGATCCGATCGACGGCACCGCATCCTTTCTCGCCGGCCGCCCGATCTTCGGCACGCTGATCGCGCTGGTGGTCGAGGGCTGGCCGGTACTCGGCGTGATCGACCAGCCGATCCTGCGCGAACGCTGGATCGGCGCCACGGGCCGGCCGACCACGTTCAACGGCGCCCCCGCCCGCACGCGCGCCTGCCGCCGGCTTTCCGACGCCACCCTGGCCACCACCGGGCCGCAGTATTTCGACGACCATGACGGCGCGCACTTCATGGGCCTGGCCGCGCGGACCGACCACAAGCGGATGGTGATGGGCGGCGATTGCTATAACTACGCCCTGCTCGCCTCAGGCCATCTCGACCTTGTCTGCGAGGCTGGCCTCAAGCTCCACGACTGGGCGGCGCTGGTGCCGGTGATCGAGGGCGCTGGCGGCACCATGTGCGACTGGAACGGCGATCCGCTGCACGCCGGCTCCGACGGCCACGTCCTCGCCCTGGGCGACCCGGCGCGGCTGGAAGATGCGGTCGAGGCGCTGGCCTGTAATCACTGACGCGTCAGCCGGGCGGTCCGTAGCGGTTGTCGCCGGGCGTTCCCTTGCGCGCGAGCAGGTAGGCGAGCACGCCCAGGCAGATGAGATAAACCAGATTGTTGCCGAAGATGAGGAGGAAGCGGTCGAAATCGGGCTCCGCACCAGTGTCCATGCTGCCGAAAACGCCGCGCATCAGCCAGAAGCCGGACAGCAGAAAGACGACCGGCACCAGTCCCACCCAGCCCGGGATACCGCTGTCGTGCAGGCGGCGCGCAGCGGCGGCGGCGACCATGACAATGAAACAAAGCGAGATCACGGCGATAACCGTGAGGGCAGACGCGAAATCCGGCATCAGTTCGGGATGGGAGCCGTGTATCTGCATCGAATAGTGGCCCGGACCTTGCTCGACGGTCACCTGGTCGGGATGCGTTCGGGCAAAAGCCCGCATGCGAGCGAACATTCCGCTCATCAGCGTGCCCATGTAGATGGACCAAAAAGCCATCGCGATGCCGAACAGCGTGCCGGTATAGGGCCAGAACCGGGCCGGTCCATCACGCCCCGAAAACCGGGCCAGCCCGGCAAGGCAATGCCTGAGCGATGCGAGCCACATAGACTTGTCCCCCCTGGAAACGATCGCGCCCCCCCTGGGCTCGCTAACCCGCCAGCCGGTCCCAGTCGGCCATTTGCAGCGGGCCGCCGAGCGCGGCCATGATAGCGGCCATCACGTCTTTGGGCAACTGCGGCCCCGCGGCCTTGCGCGAATCCTCGCTGTCCCAGAATTCGAGAAAGAGGAACTTCTGCGCTTCCTTGCGGTCCTGAAGGACCATCGCGCCCTGCGAGCCGGCGATGCCCTTCACTGCCGCCGCCAGCGATTCGAGCGCCAGCGCCAGCCCCGCCTCGCTCCCCGTCCGCGCGATCATCTGATAGCTGTGTACCAGCGCCATTCCTGTCATCCCTTCAAAGTCGGCACGCAGCCGATCCGGCGGCCTCTGCCCCGGTCATGCCGGGATCATGGCAGAACTGCCCGGAGCAGGAAAGGCGATGCGCCGTAAAGCGGCGGCAGGCTTGCTTTCCCCGCATTCCCTCACTATGAGCGCGCGCTTCACGACACGTAATCAGATGGCCTGCCTGGCTGAAAGGGCTGCCAGGGCCGGTCGGACGCGTCGCAACCCAAGGAGACGAAAATGCCCAAACTCAAGACCAAGAGCGGTGTGAAGAAGCGCTTCAAGCTCACCGCGACGGGCAAGGTGAAGCACGGCGTTGCCGGCAAGCGGCACCGCCTGATCAGCCACAACGGCAAGTACATCCGCCAGAACCGCGGGACCGACGTGATCTCCGACGCCGATGCGAAAGTGATCAAGAAGTGGGCGCCCTACGGGCTGAATTGAGGAGCACTAGCCAATGTCCCGTATCAAACGCGGCACCACCACGCGTGCCAAGCACAAGCGGATTCTCGATCAGGCCAAGGGTTACCGCGGCCGGCGCAAGAACACGATCCGCGTTGCCCGTCAGGCCGTCGAAAAGGCCGGGCAGTACGCCTATCGCGACCGCAAGGTCAAAAAGCGCAGCTTCCGCGCGCTGTGGATCCAGCGGATCAACGCTGCGGTCCGCGCCGAGGGCCTGACCTACTCGCAGTTCATCCACGGCACCAAGCTGGCCGGCATCGAGCTGGACCGCAAGACGATGGCCGATCTGGCGATGAACGAGGGCGGCGTGTTCGCGGCGGTGATCGCCCGGGCCAGGCAGGCGCTTGCCTGACAGCGCTTTGACCTGACCTGAATAAGGCGCAAGTTTCCAGAAACTTGCGCCTTTTTCGTTGCATCGCAGCAGAGGCACCGATAGAGCCGCAAAAGAAGCATACGCTTCACTGTGCGGAAGGGGTCGCCGTGCAAACGTCCTGCGATGTCCAGGTGCAATTTCTTTCTCCGCCCGAGCAGATTCGGCGTTATTTCACGTCGTTCTATCTCGCCGAGATCACCCTTCCCCCGGGCGAGACGGTAATCGACCATGTCCAGCCCGAATGGGCGGGTCTGCGCTTTTTCTCCGGCAGCCTGCCGAGCGCGGAAACGCCCGCCGGCGCGCACATCGCCGGCACGCGGTTCATGGCCACCGGCCCGAGCAGCGAAGCGGTGCGCTTCTCGATCGGCGCCGCACGGGTCTGGGGTGTCGGCCTGCTGCCGCTGGGCTGGGCGAAATTCCTCCAGGCCGATGCCGCCCGGCTCGCCAACGTGGCGGTCGATGGCTATGCCCATCCTGCTTTCGCCGGCTTCCGCCCGCTGGCCGACACGCTGTTCGGCCCCGAGCCCGACATCGCAGCCGAATATGCCCGCATCGCCGCCCATTTCCTCGCCCGGATCGACAAGCCGCTGGCCGACGAGCAGCGCATCATCGCCGTCCATGAAGCGCTGATCGACCCGGAAATCGTCAGCGTCGCCGCGCTGGTCGAGCGTGTCGGCGTCACCCCGCGCACGCTGGAGCGCGTCTGCGCCCGTGCTTTCGGCTTTGCCCCCAAGCTGCTGCTGCGCCGCCAGCGCTTCATGCGCAGTCTTGCCCAGTTCATGCTCGACCCGACGATCCGCTGGTCGGGCGCAATGGACGGCAGCTATTACGATCAAGCCCAGTTCGTGCGCGACTGCAAGCAGTTCCTCGGCATGACGCCGAGCCAGTATGCCGCGCTCGACAAGCCGATCCTTGCCGCGGTGATGCGCGCCCGGGCGCGCATCGCCGGCGCAGCCGTGCAGACGCTCGACGGACCGGAAGGCGGCGTTGCCGGCTGATTGCGCGTAAGCGTCCGCGCGGCGCTGCCGGAAAAAACGCAGGCGCATTCTTTCCAGAATGTGATACACTATCGGGAAAATCGCATACGATTCTCCGGGTCGGGGGAATCGCAGACTCGCAAAGGGCGATTCATCTGGAACGAACCTTGTGACGAATATGGCTGAAAATCGGATTGAATGCGACGGTGCCGGAGGGCTTGCGAAACGCGCGGGCGCGGGCGCAGCATCGGGGCCGATGTTCCCCGCCCCGCGGAGAGCCTGCCCGGCAGCGGATGCCGCCATTCGGAACCATATGCGCGGGCCGCGCGTTTCCTGTGTCGCGGCCCGCCGGAAGTGTGACGGAAAATATTTTGCCCGCAAATCCATGCCGGTGGGATCACAGACGGATTTCAACCTGATCCGACCGGCTGGCCACTGCTGAAAGAAACCGTGCGATGCACAAGTCCACACAGACCTTTTTCCATGTGCTGATGGCAACCACGGCGCTGGCCACGCAGGCCGGCCTTGTCCATGCGCAGGCGCTGCCGACGGGCGGCGAGGTGGCGGCGGGGCAGGCGGTGATCGGCCAGACGGGTTCGACGATGACGATCGACCAGTCGACCCAGCGCGCGGCGATCAACTGGCAGACTTTCGACATCGGCAAGGGCGCCGCGGTCACGTTCAACCAGCCGAACGCGCAGGCGCAGGTGCTCAA
>JAITWR010000018.1 GCA_031285165.1 Novosphingobium sp. | reverse complement strand
CGTCAGCCGGTCGGCACTGAGCGCATATGCGATACGCGGGCCGGTGAAAGCGCCGTTCAGCGTCAGCTTCGCACGCATGTCCGCCCCGGCGAGGTTCCCGGCAAGCACGGCAGGGCGCTTCAGCGCGAAGGCGAGGCGCAGATCCTCGAAGCTGTTGTCGGACAGGTCGACGATACCTTTGGCCGCAAGGCTGAAAGGCTCGCTGGCGATGCTGCCGATCAGATCGGCGCGGCGGTTCCGAAGCGCGGCCGTAAGATCGATCCGGGTCACGCTGCCGAGCAACGCCGCAGCCGGCCCCGTGGTCAGCATCGCCAGCCGCGCCGGCCCCCTGATCGCGAAAGTGCCGCTGTGCGCGGCAAGCCGGAAGCGGGCCAGTTCCTGCCCGCCAAGATCGGCGTTGAGCCGCCCGGCCCAGCGCTTCCAGTCGCCTTGCCCCGCGACGCGCACCGCCAGCGGCTGCCTGAGACCGGCCAGCGTGGCGATCACCCCGCCCTGCGGCGCATTGAGCCCGACTTCGATGCCGAGCCGGTTCGCCGCCGGCACCGCGTCGAGCACCAGCGTCACCCGGTCGCCGCCGCCACGGCCCTGACCGGCGATCATCCGGCCTTCGAACCGGACTTGCGCCCGGCCGGAAGCGATATGCGCGCGCCCGTCGAGCCGGGCGATACGGCGGTTGCCGGTCAGCGCGGGTTCGGCGATGAAGCGGTCGATACGCAGCTTGCCGATGTCCACATCCATGTCGGGCAGCAGCGGCCCTTCCCGCACCGTCGGCCTGAGCACCGGCGCCCGGCGCAGGATCATGCGCTGCGCGGTCAGCGAGCGCACGTCGACATGGCTGCGCAGCCAGGCGAAGGGCCGCCAGTCGACGCGGACTTCGGGGGAGAACAGGAACTCGCCTTTGGTGTCGGAGAACGAGAGATTGCGCAGCACCATCGCCCCGTAAAGCGAACCGTCGATCCGGCCGACACGAATGCGCAGCCCGTTCTCGAAGCGGAGCCGCTCGATCCGGTCGGACACGAAGCGATGACCGGGGCCGGTGTCGAGCAGATAGACGCCCAGAGCCAGCAGCGCGAACAGCAGCAGCACCGCCCCGCCGAACCATCCGGCAATACGCCATGGCCAGCGCGGGCGGCGAACCACGGCGATATCCTCGCCCGCCTGCCCCGGCCCGGCCATCAGAACGCCTGCCCGATCGAGACATAGACCGCGACCCGCGCTTCACCCGGCCGCCGGTTGAGCGGAGTCGCGACATCGAGGCGCAGCGGCCCGAAATTGGTATAGAAACGGCCGCCGATGCCCAGGCCCGTGCGCAAGCCGGAGAAGCGGGGCATCGTGCTCTCGTAAGACTGGCCGATATCGGCGAAGGCGACGATGCCATAATTGCCGAAGCGGTAGCGCACTTCGGCCGCCGCTTCGCTGAGACTGCGCCCGCCGGCCGGTTTGCCCTGCGGGTCCAGCGTGCCCAGTTCCTGAAAGCCGAAGCCGCGCACCGAACCGCCGCCGCCCGCATAGAACCGCCGCGACGGAGCAATATCGTTGCGCGCGGCCCCCTGGATCGTGCCGAACCGGATGCGGCCGGCAAACACCAGGCTGTCATTCACCGGATAATACCCCGAAGCGTCGAGCCGGGCGCGGACATAGGGGGCGAAGCCGTTCTCCAGCGCCCCCTCAGGCTCGACCAGCAGCGTGGCGCGGAACCCTGTGGTCGGGTCCAGCAGGCTGTCGCTGCGGTCGATACCGACCTGGCCGCTGAGTCCGGCGATGAAGAAGGTCCGCCGTTGGCGCCGGCCGAGGCTGAAATCGAAATCCTCCTCGCCCGAAGCGATCAACTGGGCGCCGACCGCATAGGTCAGCTTCTTCTGCCAGATCGGCGTGGAATCGCGCCGCATGCGCATGGCAAGGCGGCCGGTATAGGCATTGTACGCCTGATAATCGCTATGCAGCGCCTCGGCGGCGAGTTCGAACGTGCGGTCGCGCCGGCCGGCGTTGGAGCGGCGGAACGTGAGGCCCGCGCCCTGCTCCTGCGTGCCGGCAACGCCATGCGCGATCAGCGCGCCTTCGGGCGGGAAGAAATTGCGGTGCGTCCAGGTGCCTTCCAGCCGCAGGCCCTGGCCGGTGCCGTAGCCGGCAGTGGCGGCGATCGTGCGCTGCGGCCCTTTCTTCTGGCCGACCATCACCGTGACGTATTCAGTGCCGTCACCGGCCGGTTCATCGGTCCGCTGCGGCTCGACCGCAACCGAGGAGAACAGGCCGGTGGCGACCATGGCCTGGCGCAAGTCGTCGACCCTGCGGCTGTCGTAAAGTTCGCCGCGCCTGAACCGGGCCAGCACGCCGACATGCCTGGCGTCGAACGCCATGTCGCCCTGCGTGGCGATGCCGCCGAAGCGCGCGCGCGGGCCGACGGTGACAGGCAGGGTATAATCGCCGAGCCCGGTATCGCGATCGAGCAGGATATCTCGCTGGCCGACCCGGGCGAAAGGATAGCCGTTCTGCGGCAGGGCCACCGCCACTTGCGCTTCGGCTCCCTGCACCCGCTCGGCGACGACAGGCTCGCCCACATGCAGCGCAAGATTGTCGCGCACCATGTCCGGCGGAACGGTCGGGTCCGCCCGGACGGTGATCGTGCCGAAAGTGAAGCGCTTGCCCGGTGTAACATCGAGCACCGCGGTCAGCCGCTGGCGCCCCGCTTCCTCCGCACGCTCGATATGCGTGCGGACATGCGCTTCGTACCACCCTTGCGCGGCGAGGATGCGTTGTAGCAGGGCGCTGTCGGCATTGAGCCGGGCAGTGACCATCGCCGCGCTGGCCGCCTTGCCTTTTCCCTCACGCAGCGCCGAAAGGTCGTTGAACTTGCGCCGCAAGTCGCTGCCGGTTTCGGCATCGGGCACGTCCAGCCCATTGACCTCGACCGCATAGGCAATTTCGGCTTTCTTCTCGTCCCCGGCCTTCTCGGCGAACCGGGCAGGCTCGACCTGAAACCGCTCGATCGGCGGCAGTGGCTCGTTCAGCCCGGCATCATCCACCGGAGCCTCGCCGATCCGGGCGGGGTCGGCTGCCGGCAGTGGCCGGTCTTCCTGCGGCCTGGCGCCGGCCTGCCTGGCCGCGACCGCGCGCCCGAACTCCTCGATCGATTCGAGCGGCCTGTCGAGCTCGGGATCGTCGGCGACATCGAGAGAAGGAATCGCCGCGTTGAACCGATCGTCGCCGATGATCGGCTCGACCGCAGGCAGTTGCGTACCGGGCGGCGGCGCGGGCACCGGCAGCCTGCCGGCTTGCAGATCGGTGCCGGCCGGTGTGGCGGCGCTGTCCTGCGCCCATGCCGTCGCCGATCCCGCCAGCGCGAGCGAAAGGGCGATCGGGCGGGCGCATAGAGAGCCGCAGAGGCCCCTGAACCCGCCGCTCAACCCATGCTTCGCCATAACCCCACCGAACCTGTCGCCCCCGACCGGGACAAAACGCGATCACCCCCACCAAGCCCTCTATCGCTTGTCGGGCGCAAATGTTCCAGCTCGGTGCGACCGGACACCATATCCGCCAGCTTGCCGGAGGCGAATATCCCCCCGGCACAACCCTTCATCATTACCGATGACGTCAGCAATGACGAAAGAGGCGTGCCGATGCAAACAGGCCCTGATCGCCAGGACGCTTTAGGCGCTTGTTTCCCGCCCCCGGCGATTATAGATAGTAATCGCTCTTTTCAGTGGGAGAGACAAGCGTGACCAAAGTG
>JAITWR010000188.1 GCA_031285165.1 Novosphingobium sp. | reverse complement strand
TCCCGCACGTCCCGGCTGTGCTTGGCTGAACCCATGTCTCCAGCAGTTCTCGTTACCGGCGGCGCCCGGCGAATCGGTGCGACGCTTGCCCGCAGTTTCGGCGCGGCCGGCTGGCATGTCGTGATTCACTACCATGTCTCGCGGGACGCGGCCGAGGCGCTGGCCGCTTCGCTGCCGTCGGCCGAATGCGTCCGCTGCGACCTCGGCGACATCGCAGCCGCCGCGGCGCTGGTCGAAATGCTGGCCGCCCGGCTCGACGACTGGCGCGTCCTGATCAATTGCGCCGCCGTCTTCCGCGAGGACAGCGTGCGGCAGCTCGATCCCGCGATCTTCACCGAAGCGGTAACGGTCAACGCCGCAACGCCGGCGCGCATGGCCCAGGCTTTCCTCGCGCATGCCAGGGCCGCAGGCGGCCGCCGCGTGATCGGCCTCACCGATCAGAAGCTGGCCAATCCCAATCCCGATTTCTTCTCCTACACCATGGCCAAGCACGCCTTCTCGGCGACGATCCGCATGATGGCGATCGCCCAGGCCGAGCCTGCCGATCGCATCTACGGCCTTGCTCCCGGCGCGATGCTGCCGAGTTTCGACCAGCAGCCCGACGAGCATCAGATCAGCGGCCGGATGAACCTGCTCGGGCGACTGACCGATCCGCAGGAGCTTGCCGATGCAGCCCTGTTCCTGTCCGAAGGCTGGCTGGCCAGCGGTGAGACGCTGTTCGTCGATTCCGGCCAGCACCTGCTTTCCCAGCCACGCGACGTGCTCTACCTCGCGCGCCGATAATCGTTGCCTTGCCCATCGCCCAGCCGGAGACAGTCCATTGGAAGCCCTGCTCACCTCCACTGCCGTCGTCGCTTTCGCGGAGATCGGCGACAAGACCATGCTTCTGGCCATCGTCCTCGCCGCGAGGCTGCGTGCACCGTGGCAGATTCTGGCGGGCATCTTCTTCGCCACCATCTGCAATCATGCGCTGGCAGCGCTGCTCGGCAGCGAGGTTGCCGGGCTGGTCGATGCCCCCTGGTTCCGCATCGCGGTGGCGCTCGGCTTCATCGCCATGGCCGCCTGGACACTGGTGCCCGACAAGCTCGACGAGGATGAGGAAGGCTTCAGGCATCGCGGCGGCCCGTTCCTGACGACGCTCGTTTCCTTCTTCCTGGTCGAGATGGGCGACAAGACGCAGATCGCCACGATCGCGCTTGGCGCGCAGTATCATAACGTGCTCGCCGTCGCGACGGGCACCACGCTGGGCATGATGCTGGCCAACGGCCCGGCCGTGTTCCTCGGCGAAAATCTGGTGCGGCGGATTTCGCTCAAGGCCACGCGCACTGCGGCGGCGCTGCTGTTCTTCGCGCTGGGCCTGTGGCAGCTCGCGGCGGTGTTGGGCTGGCTCTGAGCCGGCGCGGCGCCGGAGTTTCGCAAGATCACTTGCAAGCTCCGGCGGCCGGGCTATCACGGGCGCATGTGGCTGCTCGACAAGATGCTCCGCAAGCTCGTCCGCAAGGGCCGGCTCGTGATCACCGACCATGACGGCAAGGTCTATGACTATGGCGAGGCGGCAGCTACGCCGCTCAGGCTGCGCCTGACCGACAGGGGCGCGGCCCTGCACATCGCCAGAGACCCGCGAGTCGGCGCGGGCGAAGCCTATATGGACGGCCGGATGCTGGTGGAACCGCCGCACGACATCCGCGATCTCGTGCTGCTGGTGATGAGCCAGAAGGAGGCGCAGTCCGCCGCGCGTCCGCCCAGCCCGCTGCTCCGCTTCGCCGAAAAGGCGGTTTCGCGGCTGGACCAGTGGAACGACCGGCGCCGGTCCAGCCGGAACGTCGTCCGCCACTATGGCCTCACCCGCCAGTTCTACGAGCTGTTTCTCGATGAGGACCGGCAATATTCGATGGCTTACTACCGCGATCCGGCGAACACGCTCGAACGCGCGCAGGTCGACAAGAAAGCGCTGATCGCCGCGAAGCTGCGGCTCGGCCCCAAACCCGACGGGAACCCCATGCGCGTGCTCGACATCGGCGGCGGCTGGGGCGGCATGGCGCTCTATCTCAATCGCCATTTCGGCTGCGAGGTGCTCGGTGTCAGCCTTGCCCCCGATCAGGTCGCTTTCGCCAACGAGCGGGCGGAGGCGGCGGGTGTCGCCGACAAGGTGCAATTCCGCCTGACCGACTATCGCGACGTTACCGGCAGCTTCGACCGCATTCTCAGCGTCGGCATGTTCGAGCATGTCGGAGCGCTGAATTTCGACGAGTTCTTCGCCAAAACCCGCAGCCTGCTCGCCGACGACGGCATCATGCTGACCCACACCATCGGCCGCCAGACCCCGCCCGGCAGCACCGACAAGTGGACGCGCAAATATATCTTTCCCGGCGGCTACATCCCGGCGATGAGCGAGACCGTGGCGGCGATGGAACGCACCGGCTGGGAAGTTTCCGATATCGAGGTGCTGCGCTACCACTATGCCTGTACGCTGGCGGAATGGTACAACCGCACCGTGCAGCACGAGGCGGAGATCACCGCGCTCTACGACGCCCGGCTCTATCGCATGTGGCAGTTCTACCTCGCCGGTGCGGAGCAGAGCTTCCGCCACGGGCCGATGGTCAACTTCCATATCCAGTCGGTGCGCAGCCGCGATGCGGTGCCGATGACGCGCGACTATATCACGGCCGAAGCCGCCCGGCTCTCGGCGCTGGACCGGGCGCCCGAATGGCATCTCTCGCGCGCGCCCCGCGCTGCGGCGGAGTAGCGGTTGCGATAGCGGCTCCGGGCTGTTAGGCGCGCCCGCGCATCATTCTCGCGGAGCTTGCCATGTCGGATATCAAGAAGGTCGTGCTCGCCTATTCGGGCGGCCTCGATACGAGCGTCATTCTGAAATGGCTGCGCGAGACCTATCGGTGCGAGATCGTCACTTTCACGGCCGATCTCGGCCAGGGCGAGGAACTGGAACCCGCCCGCCAGAAAGCGCTGCTGATGGGCGTGAAGCCCGAGAACATCTTCATCGACGACTTGCGCGAGGAATTCGTCCGCGATTTCGTGTTCCCGATGATGCGCGCCAATGCCCGCTACGAGGGCGACTACCTGCTCGGCACCTCGATCGCGCGGCCGCTGATTTCCAAGCGCCTGATCGAGATCGCGCGCGAGACCGGCGCCGACGCCATTTCCCACGGCGCCACCGGCAAGGGCAACGACCAGGTCCGCTTCGAGCTTTCGGCCTATGCGCTCGAACCCGGCATCAAGGTCATCGCTCCCTGGCGCGAATGGGATCTTGCCAGCCGCACCGCGCTGATCGACTTTGCCGAGCAGCACCAGATCCCGGTGCCCAAAGACAAGCGCGGCGAAAGCCCGTTTTCCACCGACGCGAATCTCCTGCACACATCGTCCGAAGGCAAGGTTCTCGAAGATCCGTGGGAGGAAGTGCCCGACTACGTCTATTCGCGGACGGTCAATCCCGAGGACGCGCCGGACCGGCCGGAATATATCACCATCGATTTCGAGAAAGGCGACGGCGTGGCGCTGAACGGCACGGCGATGAGCCCGGCCACGCTGCTCGCCGCGCTCAACGACCTCGGCCGCAAGCACGGCATCGGCCGGCTCGATCTCGTCGAGAACCGTTTCGTCGGCATGAAAAGCCGCGGCATGTACGAGACTCCCGGCGGTGAGATCTACGCGCGCGCCCATCGCGGCATCGAGCAGATCACGCTCGACCGCGGCGCCGCGCATCTCAAGGACGAACTGATGCCGCGCTATGCCGAGCTGATCTACAACGGCTTCTGGTTCGCCCCCGAGCGCGAGATGCTGCAAGCGGCGATCGACCACAGCCAGAGCCGCGTCAACGGCACCGTGCGGCTGAAGCTCTACAAGGGCATGGCGCAAGTGGTCGGCCGCAAGTCGCCCGACAGCCTCTATTCGGAACGCCACGTCACGTTCGAGGACGATGCCGGCGCCTATGATCAGAAGGACGCGGCGGGCTTCATCAGGCTCAACGCGCTCCGCCTGCGCCTTCTGGCCCAGCGCGACCGCTGACCCGCCAGGGGGGCGGACGGGATCGGATCGGGCTGCGGGCAACAGGCCGGGCCAGAGGCCGTCCTGTCAGTTTTGCAGCACCTGTTCCCGCATCGTCACCCTGAACTTGTTCCAAGGTGACGAGGCAGGGAGACGAAGCGGTTCCGTTTATCCGCCTTCTGCTCCAGACCCCGTTACTCCCAGACCCATTCCTCGCGCGGGATTCCCAGCAGTTCGAGAATCGCGGTCAGATCGCCGCGATCCACCCAGCCGTCGGCCGCGGCGCGCGCCTTGGGTTTGGCGCGGTAGGCAAGGCCATAGGTCGCCGCCTGAAGCATCGGGATGTCGTTGGCGCCATCGCCCGTGGCCAGGCTGGCCGCGCCTGCGCCCAGCAGCGCCATTTCCTCCAGCAGCACCGCCCGCTTCACCGCGCTGTCGGTGATCGGCCCGACCAGGCCGCCGGTCAGCCTGCCGTCGGCCACTTCGAGCCGGTTCGCCACCACCCGCTCGAAGCCGAGCTGTTCGGCCACCGGATCGGCGAACTGGTGGAAGCCGCCGGTCACCAGGACGGTGCGGCACCCCCTGGCCCTGAGCGTCGCCACCAGCACGTCGGCGCCCGGCATCGGCGCGATGCGGGTGGCAAGGCATTCGGCGATCGCGCTCTCGTCCAGGTTTTCCAGCAGCCGCACGCGCTCGCGCAGCGCGCTGGCGAAATCCAGCTCGCCCTGCATCGCGCGCTCGGTGATCGCGGCGATCTGCTGCTTGATGCCGGCGAAATCGGCAAGCTCGTCGATGCACTCGGCCGCGATCATCGTCGAATCCATGTCCGAGACGAACAGGCGCGGTATCTCCGGCTCGTGATCGGCAAGCAGCAGATCGCAAGGCGCGAAATGCCGGTCCAGCACGTCGCGCACGCCGGCAGGATCGCCGTGCGGCAGCATCAGCGCGATCGCGTCCATGCCGCTTTTCACCGGCCCGGCCATGGCCACGGGCCAGCCTTTGCCCGCAAGCTCATCCCGCGCGGCATCGAGTTTTGCGGAAAGTGTGCCGGTTTCTGCTATCAGCCGGGCAATGAGCACCGAGAAAACTCCTGAAAATCGGGCCGGCGGCGCAGGCAGCCGGCCGCCGCTGGCGCTCATCGCAGGGCCGACCGCAAGCGGCAAGAGCGATCTTGCCGTCCGCCTTGCGCTCGCGCTGGAGCGGCAGGGCCGCCGGGCGGTGGTGGTCAATGCTGACAGCGCGCAAGTCTATGCCGATCTCGCCGTGTTGAGCGCCCGGCCGGGCATCGCGGAAATGCGGGGCATCGAGCATCGCCTGTTCGGCACCTGGGACGGCGCGCAGGCCTGTTCGGCAGCGGATTGGGCCGCGACGGCGCGGGCGGAGATCGCGGCGCTGCACGGCGAAGGCGCGGTTCCGATCCTCGTCGGCGGCACCGGGCTCTATATCCGCACGCTGCTCGACGGCATCGCGCCGGTTCCCGAAATCGCCCCCGCAGTGCGCCAGGCGGTGCGCGCCCTGCCCCTGGCCGAAGCCTATGCCGCCCTGCAACGGGAAGACCCCGAACGCGCCGCCGGCCTTGCGCCCGCCGACACGGCCCGCATTGCACGTTCGCTCGAAGTGATCCGTGCCACCGGCCGCAGCCTGCGCGACTGGCAGGCCGAGCGCGCCGGCGGGATCGGCGGGCAGGTCACGCTTCACCCCGCCATCCTGCTGCCCGGGCGGCAGGCGCTCTACGACCGCTGTGACCGCCGCTTCGCCCATATGCTCGCGGCCGGTGCCGTGGCCGAGGTCGAGGCGCTGCTGGCGCGCGATCTCGATCATGCTCTCCCCGTCATGCGCGCGATCGGCGTGCCGGAAATCGCCGGCTTCCTGCGCGGTGAATGGCCGCTCGACGAGGCCCGGACGCGCGGCGCGCAGGCGACGCGCAATTATGCCAAGCGCCAGTTCACCTGGCTGCGGCGCCAGCCTCCCGCCGGCTGGCCGCGGCACGCTACGGAATGTTTCGATGAAAATGATATTTTTGTATCTTTATTTCAAAGAAAGTAGTTGACCGATCATTTCGTGTCTCATATTGCGCTGCACAATCCGCGATGGCGGATCGTGCGCGACAGGAAGACGCGACCCGGCGCGGCATTGCCGTGCCGGGTCGGTTCTTTTAGAGGGCGCAAGCGACTGAGGAAGGTTGGCATAGTGAGCGAAGAGCGCAGCGGCGCGAGCATATTGGTCGAAAGCCTGGTCCGTCAGGGTGTCGAATACGTATTCGGCTATCCCGGCGGTGCCGTGCTGCCGATTTACGATGCCCTGTTCGGCGACGAGCGCATCCGCCACGTCCTCGTGCGCGCCGAAGCCGGCGCGGCCCATGCGGCCGAAGGCTATGCCCGCTCGACCGGCAAGCCCGGCGTGGTGCTGGTCACTTCCGGCCCCGGCGCGACCAACGCGATCACCGGCATTGCCGACGCTTTCATGGATTCGATCCCGCTGGTCGTCATCACCGGCCAGGTCGCCACCGGCCTGATCGGCTCGGACGCGTTTCAGGAAGCCGACACCATCGGCATCTCGCGCCATTGCACCAAGCACAACTACCTGGTGCGCGACCCCTCCGAGCTTGCCGCGACGATCGACGAGGCATTCCAGATCGCCACAACCGGCCGTCCGGGGCCGGTGCTGATCGACATTCCCAAGGACGTTCAGGTCGCCTCGGCGGTCTGGGCCGACGGCGCGCAGCAGCGGCGCAACCGCCATGCGCCGCAGCTCGAAGGCGGAGCGGCCGAGATCGCCCGCGCCGTCGAACTGATCGCCGGGGCGCAGGCGCCGATCCTCTACACCGGCGGCGGCGTGATCAACTCGGGGCCGGAGGCATCGCAGCTCCTGCGCAAGCTACAGGCACTGACCGGCGCGCCGGTCACTTCGACGCTGATGGGCCTCGGCGCTTTCCCGGCCGATCACAAGGACTGGCTCGGCATGCTCGGCATGCACGGCACCTATGAATCCAACATGGCGATGAACCGGGCGGACCTGGTCATCTGCGTCGGCGCGCGCTTCGACGACCGCGTGACCGGCCGGCTCGATGCCTTCTCGCCCGATTCGATCAAGATCCACATCGACATCGATCGCGCCTCGATCAACAAGACCGTGCCTGTCAACCTGCCGATCGTCGGCGACTGCGCGCATGTCCTGCGCCAGTTGATCGACGCCTGGGGCGATCGTCGGCCGCAGGATCTGACCGAATGGAAAGCGCGGATCGACGGCTGGCGCGCGCGTGACAGTCTGGCCTATCCGCGCAGCAAGTCGGCGATCATGCCGCAGCTCGCCATCCAGAGGCTGTTCGAGCTGACCAGGGCGCGCAACCCGATCATCACCACCGAAGTCGGCCAGCACCAGATGTGGGCGGCGCAATACTATCACTTCTACCAGCCTAACCGCTGGCTCACGTCGGGCGGGCTCGGCACGATGGGCTATGGCCTGCCCGCCGCCATCGGCGCGCAGTGCGGCAACCCGGACGATCTGGTCATCGACATTGCCGGCGATGCCTCGATCCAGATGAACATTCAGGAACTCGGCACCGCCACGCAGTACCGCTTGCCGGTCAAGGTCTTCATTCTCAACAACGAATGGATGGGCATGGTCCGCCAGTGGCAGGAGCTGACTTACGAAAGCCGCTATTCGCAAAGCTATTCGGACAGCCTGCCCGATTTCGTGAAGCTGGCCGAAGCCTATGGCTGGAAAGGCATCCGCATCGGGAACGAGAGCCAGCTCGACGCCGGCATCGAGGCGATGGTGGCGCACGACGGCCCGGTGATCGTCGATTGCCGCATCCACAACGAGGCCAACTGCTTCCCGATGATCCCTTCGGGCGCGGCGCACACCGACATGATCCTCTACGGCGACCAGGTTGCCGGAACGATGGACGACGAAGCCAAGGCGCTGGTCTGAGGAACGAACGATGAAGATCAAGCAAGAGGCGTCCGAGCGCCACGTCCTCGCCGTCACGGTCGACAACGAGGCGGGCATCCTGGCCAAGATCGCCGGGCTGTTCACCGCGCGCGGCTACAATATCGACAGTCTGACCGTGGCCGATATCACCGAGAACCATGCGGTGAGCCGGATCACCATCGTCACCCACGGCCCGCCGGCGCAGATCGACCAGATCCACGCCCAGCTTGAGCGGCTGGTGCCGGTGCATAAAGTGACCGACCTCACCGAGATCGGTCCCTATGTCGAGCGCGAGCTGGCACTGATCAAGGTGGCCGGCCTGGGCGATGCCCGGGTCGAGGCGCTGCGCGTCGCCGACATCTTCCGCGCCAAGGTGGTCGATACTTCGACCAGGAGCTTCATTTTCGAGCTTACCGGACCGCCGGACAAGATCGACAGCTTCATCGCGCTGATGCGCGAGCTGGGCCTGGTCGAAGTCGGCCGTACCGGCGTGGTCGGCATGATCCGCGGGCCGGAGGGAGCCTAGGAAGCGAATGGGATATCACCGCCATCGACACGGGGCGGTGATCGAGGCGGAATGGATGCCGGAACGAGTCCGGCATGACGATTTGGACAGAGTAGGAATCGAGAAATGAAAGTCTATTACGACGCGGATTGCGATATCAACCTGATCACCGGCAAGAAGATCGCCATTCTCGGCTATGGCAGCCAGGGCCACGCGCACGCGCAGAACCTGCGCGATTCGGGCGTGAAGGAAGTGGCCATCGCGCTGCGCGAGGGCTCGGCCACGGCGAAGAAGGCCGAAGCCGCCGGCTTCAAGGTGCTGTCGAACGCCGAGGCCGCCCGGTGGGCCGATATCCTGATGATTCTCGCCCCCGACGAGCACCAGGCGGCGATCTATGCCGGCGACATCCACGAGAACCTGCGTCCCGGCGCGGCGCTGGCTTTCGCTCACGGCCTCAACATCCACTTCGGCCTGATCGAGCCCCGCGCCGATGTCGATGTGATCATGATCGCGCCGAAAGGCCCCGGCCACACCGTGCGCTCCGAATACCAGCGCGGCGGCGGCGTGCCCTGCCTGATCGCCATCGCCCAGGATGCCACCGGCAACGCGCATGACATCAGCCTGGCCTATGCCTCGGGTGTCGGCGGCGGCCGCTCGGGCATTATCGAAACCAATTTCAAGGAAGAATGCGAGACCGACCTGTTCGGCGAGCAGGCCGTGCTCTGCGGCGGCGTCACCGCGCTGATCCAGGCGGGCTTCGAGACGCTGACCGAAGCCGGCTACGCTCCCGAGATGGCCTATTTCGAATGCCTTCACGAGATGAAGCTGATCGTCGACCTGATGTACGAGGGCGGCATTGCCAACATGCGCTACTCGATCTCGAACACGGCCGAATACGGCGACATCACCACCGGCCCGCGCATCATCACCGCCGAAACCAAGGCCGAGATGAAGCGCGTCCTGGCCGATATCCAGGCGGGCCGTTTCGTCAAGAACTTCGTGCTCGACAACCGCGCCGGCCAGCCCGAACTGAAAGCCGCCCGCAAGGCCGCCGCGGCACACCCGATCGAGGAAACCGGCGCCCGCCTGCGCGCCATGATGCCCTGGATCGGCGCCAACAAGCTGGTCGACAAGGCCCGGAACTGAAACCCGGCCGGTGGTGGATGGGGCTGCGGGCGGGCGCAAGCGTTTGCCTGCCCCCTCCCCCGAGCCCCTCCCGCAAGGGGAGGGGGCTTGCCGGCCGCACTCTCATCTCTCACCCCTCTGCCCCGGACCCGTCACCCTGAACTTGTTTCAGGGTGACGAAGCGGGAACGGGAAGCGGGACGAGCGCAACGGCGGGCGAGCCGGAACGATGTGTCAGGCTGCCGCCTTTCTGGCGATGGCGCTCAAGCCTCTGGTCAGTTGGAAAAGCCCGTTCAGCCGCGCCTTGGGATCGCTCCAGATCCGGGTGACGGCCAGCTTGCTGTCGGGACGCAGCTTGATCGTGCCCTGCAACCGCCCGGCATAGGCGATGAGGCCGGCGGGATCGGGGAACGTGTCGTTGTGGAAGCTCACCAGCGCGCCTTTCGCGCCCACATCGATCCTGGCGATGTGCGCCTCGATCGCCTGGCGCTTGATCTCGATCAGCTTGATGAGATTGGCCGTCGCCGCCGGCAGGGGGCCGAAGCGGTCGATCATCTCGGCCGACAGGGCCTCGATCTCCTGCTGGTCCCCGGCATCGTTGAGGCGGCGGTACAGCGCCATGCGCACAGCAAGGTCGGGCACATAGTCCTCGGGGATCATGATCGGCGCGTCGACGGTGATCTGCGGGCTCAGGGCCGAGCGTTCGCGCTCCAGGCCGATGTCGCCGGCCTTGGCCGCCAGGATCGCGTCTTCCAGCATCGACTGGTAAAGCTCGAAGCCCACTTCGCGGATATGGCCCGATTGCTCGTCGCCGAGCAGGTTGCCGGCACCGCGGATGTCGAGATCGTGGCTGGCGAGCTGGAAGCCCGCGCCCAGGCTGTCGAGATCGCCCAGCACTTTCAGGCGCTTTTCGGCGACTTCGGACAGCGCCTTGCCGGCCGGCGTGGTCAGATAGGCATAGGCGCGCAGCTTGGCCCGGCCGACACGGCCGCGAAGCTGGTAGAGCTGGGCGAGGCCGAAGCGGTCGGCGCGGTGGATGATGATCGTGTTGGCGCTGGGAATGTCGATGCCGCTTTCGACGATCGTGGTCGAAAGCAGCACGTCGTACCTGCCTTCGTAGAAAGCGCTCATCCGCTCCTCGACCTCGCCCGCGCCCATCTGGCCGTGCGCCGAGATATGCTTCACTTCGGGCACCGCCTGGCGCAGCCAGTCCTCGATTTCAGCCATGTCGGCAATGCGCGGGACGACGATGAAGCTCTGGCCGCCGCGGTGATGCTCGCGCAGCAGCGCCTCGCGCATCACCATCTCGTCCCATTCCATGACGTAAGTGCGCACCGCGAGGCGGTCGACCGGCGGAGTCTGGATCGTCGACAGCTCGCGCAGGCCGCTCATCGCCATCTGCAAGGTGCGCGGGATCGGCGTGGCGGTGAGCGTCAGGACGTGAACGTCGGCGCGGAGCTGCTTGAGCTTTTCCTTGTGGTTGACACCGAAGCGCTGCTCCTCGTCGACGATGACGAGACCGAGCCGCTTGAAGCCGACCGTCTTTGCCAGGATCGCATGGGTGCCGATGACGATGTCCATCGTCCCGTCGGCCAGGCGGGCGCGGGTTTCCTTCGCCTCCCTTTCCGAAACGAGCCGTGAAAGCCGCCCGACTTCCAGCGGAAAGCCGGCGAAGCGCTCGGTAAAGCCCTTGTAATGCTGGCGGGCGAGCAGGGTGGTCGGTGCCACCACCGCTACCTGCTGGCCGGCCATGGCGGCGACGAAAGCGGCGCGCAGGGCCACTTCGGTCTTTCCGAAGCCGACATCCCCGCAGATGAGCCGGTCCATCGGCTTGCCCGCGGACAGATCGTTCAGAACGTCCTCGATCGCGTGTTCCTGATCCTCGGTCTCCTCCCAGGGGAAGCGATCGGCGAACTGGTCGTAAGTCGCCTGCTCGGGCACGAACACGGGCGCATGGCGCAGCGCGCGCCTGGCCGCGGTTTTCAGCAGTTCGTGGGCGATCTCGCGGATGCGTTCCTTGAGCCGCGCCTTGCGCCGCTGCCAGGCCTCGCCGCCGAGCCGGTCGAGCATCACGCCCCCCCCGGAATCATTGGCGCTCTCGCTGCCGTAGCGCGAGAGGACATCGATATTCTCGACCGGGATGTAGAGCTTGTCGCCGCCGGCGTATTCCAGCATCACGCAGTCGTGCGGGCTCTTGCCCACCGGGATCGATTGCAGGCCCTCGTAGCGGCCGATGCCGTGGTCCATGTGGACGACGAGATCGCCGGGCGTGAGCGCGGACAGTTCGGCCAGAAAGGCGTCGGCGCTTTTCCGGCGCTTCTTGCGGCGGACGAGCCGGTCGCCGAGAATGTCCTGCTCGGTGATCAGTTCCAGCCCGGCATTGGCGAAGCCGGTTTCGAGCGGCAGCACCAGGGCCGCCGGCCGCCCCCTGGCGGCAAGGCCCAGAGCTTCCTGCCAGCTATCGGCGAGCGCCGGCTCAACCTTGCCGGCTTCACCCAGAATCGCGGCGATGCGCGCGCGGCTGCCGGTGGAATAGGCGGCGACCAGCGCCATGCGGCCGGACCCGGCGACGGCCTGAAGGTGTTTCGCCGCGGCTTCATAGACATTGTCCCCCGCACCGCCGGAGCTTCTGGCGCGCTCGGGCGCGAAATCGCGTGCGCCGGTGAAGCCGAAGTCGATGGCCTTGCCGCTTTCGGGCTGGGCGAAAATATCGGCGCGGTGGACCGGCCAGCCGGCCAGCCGCGTGTCGATTTCCTCGCGCGTGAGGTACAGCGCCGGGGGCTGGAGCGGGCGATAGCTGCCGGGCGCCTTGCCCGAAGTGTCGGTGCGCGCGGTGAAATAGTCGGCGATATCGGTCAGGCGCTCGTCGGCCGCGCCCTGGGCCGCATTGTCGATGACGATCAGGTCGTTGGCGGCCAGGTGATCGAACAGCGTGACCAGCCGCTCCTCGAACAGCGGCAGCCAGTGTTCCATGCCGGCCAGCCGGCGCCCGTCGCTCACCGCCTGATAAAGCGGGTCGGACGTGGCATTGGCGCCGAACAGCTCGCGATAGCGGCCGCGAAAACGCCTGACGCTATCCTCGTCGAGCAGCACTTCGCCGGCGGGCAGCAGCAGGTGCTCGTCGAGCGAGCCGGTCGAACGCTGGGTATTGGGATCGAACAGCCGCAGCGTTTCCAGCTCGTCCCCGAAGAAATCGAGCCTGAGACCTTGTTCCAGACCCGACGGGAAGATGTCGAAGATCGCTCCGCGCACGGCAAACTCGCCAGCATCGGCGACGGTGTCGGTACGTGAATAGCCCTGGCGCTGGAGCAGGGCGATCAGGCTCTCGCGGCCGATCTCCATGCCGGGCTTGAGCAGGCGCACCGATTCGCGGATACGAAAGGGTGTCAGCACCCGCTGGAGCAGGGCATTGATCGTCGTGACGAGAAGCTGCGGCCCTCCGGTCTTGCCCTGCAACCGGTGCAGCGCGGCGAGACGCCGGGTGCTGACCGGAAGGGCCGGGCTGGCGCGGTCGTAGGGCAGGCAGTCCCAGGCGGGGAACGCGATCACTTCCAGCTCGGGCGCGAAGAAAGCGGCGGCATCGGCCACGGCGCGCATCGCCGCATCGTCGGGCGCGATGAAGACAGCCCTGGCGGCGTCGGGGCGCGCTTGTGCCGCGCGGGCGAGGTCCGCCATCACCAGCGGCTGCGCGCCGCGCGCGACAGCGGCGAGAATCAGCGGGGCCCTGGCGGCGAGGATGCGGTTCAGATCGGGCATGGGTTTTCCGGCGGACGCGGTTCAGCGCGGGATCTCGACGTAGTCCAGCTTGCGCATCATGGCCATCGGCGCACCGGCATAACGCTCCGGCACGGGCTGGGTGCCGAGCGCCCAGGCCATGATTTCGACATCGTCTTCCTCCAGCAGATCCTCGAACCAGGCGATCTCCTGCTCGGACCAGCCGGCGTGATAGCGGTCGAAGAAGCAGCCGATCATATAGTCGGCCTCACGTGTGCCGCGGTGCCAGGCGCGGAATTGCAGGCGTTTCAGGCGGTCGCAAGTCATGCCCGGCGGGTAGGGGAAGAATACCTTCCGGACAAGTTCGTCATTGGCAGGGCGCGAATGCCGCGCTGCTTCTCGCCATGACGGGAGGAGTTTGGCATAGGGACGCCATGCGTCCCGACCGGCTCAATCCCCTTTTCGTCGAAACCGGCAGCCTCAAGGGCGTCGGGCCGCAGCTCGCCAGGCCGCTCGAAAAGCTCGGGCTTACGCGGGTCAGGGATCTCGCCTATCATCTGCCCGACCGCTTCGTACAGCGCCGGGCCGTGGCGAATCTCGATGAGGCCGCTGTCGGCGAAAACATCGTCGTGGCGCTGACGCCCGCCGAATACCGCGGCGCCGCGGGGCGCGGGCCGTTTCGCGTGCTGGCGGCGGACAGCATCGGCAATATCGTCGCGCTCACCTATTTCGGCCGCAATTCCGGCTGGGCGAGGAAGCAGTTGCCGCTGGGCGAGACACGCTGGATCGCCGGCCGGCTCGATCAATACGGCCAGATGCTGCAAATCGTGCATCCCGATCACGTTTCCGGGGAAAGCGCCGGCCTCGGGCAGCTTTGCGAGCCCGTCTATCCCTTGTCCGAAGGCTTGACCCAGGGGCGCATGGCCGCGCTGGTGCAGCAGGGGCTCGCCGCGCTCACCGATCTGCCCGAATGGATCGAGCCCGGCCTGCTCGGCCGGATGCAATGGCCGGCCTGGCGGGATGCCCTGCTGCTTGCCCACCGCGACGAGCATCGCGAGGCCCGCGAGCGGCTGGCCTATGACGAATTGCTGGCGAACAGCCTGGCGCTGATGCTGGTGCGAAACGCCAATCGCGCCAGAACCGGCCAGCCGCTCAGGGGCGACGGGCGGCTGCGGGCGAAACTTGCGCTGCCGTTCGGCCTGACCGGCGCGCAGCAGCGCTCGATCGGCGAAATCGAAGGCGATCTTGCCCAGGCCTCGCCGATGCTGCGGCTGCTTCAGGGCGATGTCGGTTCGGGCAAGACGGTGGTGGCGCTCGAAGCCATGCTGATCGCTGTGGAAGCGGGGGCGCAGGCGGCGCTGCTGGCGCCGACCGAGATCCTCGCCCGCCAGCACCACGAGACACTGGGCCGCATGGCCGCCGGCACCGGCGTTGAAATCGCCCTGCTTACCGGCCGCGACAAGGGCCGGGCGCGCGAATCGATCCTGATGGGCCTCGTCGACGGCAGCATCGACATCGTCGTCGGCACCCATGCGATTTTTCAGGATGCGGTGGCTTACCGGGATCTGGCGCTGGTCGTGATCGACGAGCAGCATCGCTTCGGTGTCGGCCAGCGGCTGATGCTGACGCAGAAGGGCCGGCGCACACCGCACTGCCTGGCCATGACCGCGACACCGATCCCGCGCACGCTGACTCTGGCGCAGTACGGCGAGATGGACGTTTCGCGCCTCGACGAGATGCCGCCCGGCCGTCAGGCGATCGATACGCGGGTGGTGGCGATCGAGCGGATCGACGACGTTGTCGGCGCGCTCTCGCGGCATCTCGCGGGGGGAGGGCAGGCTTACTGGGTCTGCCCGATGGTGCGCGAGAGCGAGAGCGACGATCTGGCGGCGGCGGAAGCGCGGTTCGCCGAGCTGAAAGCGCGGTTCGGCCCGGAGCGCGAAGGGGATGTCGTGCTGGTTCACGGCCAGCTCAGGCCCGAAGTCAAGGACGCGGCGATGGAGCGCTTCGCCCGCGGCGAGGCCAGGCTGCTGGTGGCGACGACCGTGATCGAGGTGGGCGTCGACGTGCCCGATGCGACGCTGATGGTGATCGAGCAGGCGGAGCGCTTCGGCCTTGCCCAGTTGCACCAGCTTCGCGGCCGTGTCGGGCGCGGGTCGGAAAAGTCGGTCTGCCTGCTGCTGCGCGGCGGCGCGCTGTCCGAAACCGCGCGCGAGCGGCTGGCCCTGCTGCGCGAGACGCAGGACGGGTTCCGCCTGGCCGAAGAGGACTTGCGGCTGCGCGGCGGCGGCGAACTGCTCGGCACGCGGCAATCGGGCGATACGCCGTTCCGCATCGCCTCGCTCGAACAGATCCAGCGCCTGCTGCCGCTGGCGCACGACGATGCACGGCTGCTGATCGAGCGGGACGGCGGGCTCACCGGCGAGCGGGGAGAGGCCGCGCGGCTGCTGCTGTACCTGTTCGAGCGCGACTGGGGCGTGCAACTGCTGCGCGGCGGCTGAAAGCCGGGCGGATTCTCAGGCCCAGCCCTCGAGCACCTGGTCGGGCGGGCGGTGGCCGTCGAACCAGAAGCGGATATTGGCGATCAGGCGCTGGCCGGCGGCGGCGCGGCCCTCGATCGTGGCGCTGCCGAGATGCGGCATCGCGATGACGTTGGGCAGGGCCAGAAGCCGCGGATCGACGGCCGGTTCGCGGGCGTAAACGTCGAGCCCGGCGCCGGCGAGGTGGCCGGCGGCAAGCGCCTGGATCAGCGCTTCCTCGTCGATGATATCGCCGCGGGCGGTGTTGATGATGCAGGCTGTCGGCTTCATCGCGGCGATCCGCCGCGCATCAAGCAGGTGGTGCGTGCCGGGGCTGGCCGGGCAATGCAGCGTGAGGATATCGGCCCCGGCGATCAGGCGGTCGAGGTCGGGCTCGTACCGCGCGCCGAGCATGTTCTCGATTGCCGGCGGCAGGCGGTGGCGGTTGTGATAGACCACTTCCAGCCCGAAACCGCGTGCGCGGTGCGCTACCGCCTGGCCGATCCGGCCCATGCCGACGATCCCCAGCCGCTTGCCGCCTATGCTGTGGCCGAGGAAATTCGCCGGCCCCCAGCCGGTCCATTCGCCGGCGCGCAGCATTCGCGCGCCCTGGGCAAAGCGGCGCGGGACGCAGATGATCAGCGCCATCGCCATATCGGCGGTGTCGTCGGTGAAAACGCTGGGGGTGTTGGTGACGATGATCCTGCGGGCACGGGCGGCAGCAAGGTCCAGATGCTCCACGCCTGCGCCGAAATTGGCGATGAGGCCCAGCCGATCGCCGGCGGCGGCGATCATCGCGCCGTCGATGCGGTCGGTCACGGTGGGGACGAGGACATCGCAGTCGCGCAGCGCCGTGGCGATCGCCTCGCGCGGCATCGGCGTGTCGTCACGATTGAGCGAAACGTCGAACAGCTCGCTCATGCGCGCCTCGGTTTCGGGCAGCAGCCGGCGGGTGACGATGACGCGCGGTTTTCCGGCGGAGCGGCGGGCGGGCGGGGTTTCGGCAGCGATGGTCATGGTTCCCGCCAGTTTGCCGCAGCGGACAGCCGGGTCAAGCGGCCTTGAAGCCGCTGCCGCGGCGGAGCTATGGCAATGCGCATGTCACTGAGTCTCCGGCTGTTCGCCGCCCTGATGCTGTTCGCCGCTGCCGCCCCGGCTTTCGCCGAGGACGAGGAAGTGCCTTATTGGGCATCGCTGCGCGCCGATGAGGTCAACCTGCGCGTCGGCCCTGCCGAAACCTACCGCATCGCCTGGGTCTATCACCGCGTCGGCCTGCCGATGAAAGTGCTGCGGCGGATGGAAGGCTGGCGGCTGGTGCAGGATCCCGACGGCGCGCGCGGCTGGATGCTGGCGCGCTTCCTGAAGCGCGAGCGCGGTGCGATCGTCAGGGGCACCGGGCTGGCGGACATGCGCGAGAAAGGCGACGCGGCGGCGCGGCTGCTGTGGCGGCTGGAGCCGGGCGTGAGCGGCAGACTGGGCGATTGCGCCGATGGCTGGTGTCGCCTGGATGTGAACGGCCACGCCGGCTATGCGCCGGAAAGCCGGTTGTGGGGCGCGGGAAAGCCGTAGCCTGCCGGTGTCCGTCTCATGCCAGGGCGAAACGAGCGCCGGGGGCCATTGCTTCCTGAAGCATCGTGCAGATATCGGCAGCACTCGCCCCGTACCCATTGCTCATCTGCCCGCACCGTCACCCTGAACTTGTTTAGCTGCGCGGGGCGGGGGGGGAGGGGGCCAGCCGGGGGTTTTACAAGCCCCCCCCCGGGGGGGGGGGCCCAGGGCCCGCGCCGC
>JAITWR010000181.1 GCA_031285165.1 Novosphingobium sp. | reverse complement strand
GGTGTCGGTGTCGGTGTCGGTGTCGGCGCGGGCGTCGGAGTAGGCGCAGGTGCCGGTGTCGGTGTCGGTGTCGGTGTCGGAGTAGGCGCCGGGGTGGGCGCCGGGGTGGGCGCCGGGGTGGGAGTCGGTGCAGGAGCGGGCGTTGGTGTTGGCGTGGAGTTCACGCTACCGCCACCGCCGCCACACGCGGACAGCGACAATGTCATGCCCGCTGCCGTCGCGATTGCGATGGAGCGCCCCGAAGCCCTGATCGATGAACGCGTCTTCCGCACAGACTGAAAATTCATGTCACCCCCAATACAAATCGAATATTCGCCTCTGATCGATAATCTATGCCGGTCAGGATCACGAAACAAGCGGATGCCGCCTGAAGTTGCTCCGTTTCGGATCAAACCGGAACGGCCCTGGAAAAATATTTTGTTTTCCGAGAGTTAGAAACCCGCCAGATGAATCAATCTAGCTAGAAATCAATCTAGCTAGAAATCAATCTGGAAACAAGAGAAATGTGGGGTTTTTCAATCACCAGCAGCCAGGGCAATGGTGCCCGGGGGCGGAATCGAACCACCGACACCATGATTTTCAGTCATGTGCTCTACCAACTGAGCTACCCGGGCATCGCTGCTGCGGCGGCTGGTCAAAGGCCGGCGAGCGACTGGAAGCGCGCCTATGACGAAGCTGCGCCGGCTTGGCAAGCGGGAATCTCGCCCCCCGGCGCCGCACCGGGAAAAGTTCCGCCCATGCGGCAGGCTTCCGGCCTTTCAGACATTGCGCAGCCCTTCGGGCGTGCGGCCGTATATCCGGGCGTGGCGCGAGATGGCGAAGCGGTCGGTCATGCCCGCGACATAGTCGGCGATGTGGCGGCTGCGTCCGGGCTCGGCGGCCGGCAGGCGGGCGCGCCAGTCCGCTTCCATGAGAGCGGGTTCCCGCGAATAGGCCGCGTAAAGCTCGGCCGTCACCACGCGGGCACGCCCGGCGGTCACGAGCTGGTCGGGGTGGTGATAGAGCCTGTCGTACATGAACCGCTTGAACGCGCGCTCGCCTTCCGCGATTTCGGCCGAGAACGCGCCCGTGGCCCGGCCGGCGGCGCGGACATCGGCGACATCGGCCATGCCCCGGGCGCGGCGCCGGGTTTCGGCGATCACGTCGTTGACCATCACGCCGATCTGGCCGCGGATCAGCTCGCGCAACTGGCGGTCGCGCGGCGCACGCGGATAGCGGCGCTCGACCGCGCGCCATTGATCGGTGACGAAAGGCTGCGCCAGCAGCTCGTCGAGCGCGAGGAAGCCGGCATGGAGGCCGTCGTCGATATCGTGGTTGTCATAGGCGATGTCGTCGGAAATCGCCGCGACCTGCGCCTCAAGCGAAGGCCAGGTCGCCAGTTCGAGCGGCCAGGCGGCATCGATTTCGGCCAGCGCCCAGTTCACCCGGCCAACCGGCCCGTTGTGCTTGGCCAGGCCTTCGAGCACTTCCCAGGTGAGGTTGAGCCCGTCGTGCTCGCAATAGGGCGATTCGAGCCTGGCCAGCGTGCGCAGGCAGTGCGCGTTGTGATCGAAGCCGCCATGCGCATGCAGCGCGGCGTTCAGCGCATCCTCGCCGGCATGGCCGAACGGCGGATGGCCGATATCGTGCGCCAGCGCCAGCGCCTCGGTCAGATCCTCGTCGAGCCCGAGCGCGCGGGCGATGACGCGCGCGATCTGCGCCACTTCGAGGCTGTGCGTCAGGCGGACGCGATAGTGATCGCCGTCGGGCGCGATGAAAACCTGCGTCTTGTAGCGCAGCCGGCGAAAGGCGATCGAATGGATGATCCGGTCGCGATCGCGCTGGTAATCGCTCCGCGGCCCCCGCGTGACCGACCCGTCGAGCGCGAACTGACGCCCGCGCGACCGGGCGGGGTCGGAAGCATAGGGCGCGCGGGTCATCGTCGCATCACCCCACGATCCAGTCCACCGCGGCATCTGCGTGAATCCGCGTGCAATCGTAGATCGGCAGGACGTTGGCGTCGACATCGACGATCATTTCCAGCTCGGTACAGCCGAGCACGATCGCCTCGGCGCCGTCCTGTTCCAGATTGGTGATGATCGTCTTCAGCTCGCGCTCGGCCTGGCGGCTGGCCTTGCCCGGAATCAGCTCGTCGTAGATGATCCGGTCGAGCCGATCGACATAGCCCATCCCGGGCGGCAGCAGCTCGACATCGTGGGCGATCAGCTTGCGGCGGTAGAAACTTTCCACCATCACGTTGCGCGTGCCGAGCAGCGCCGCCTTGTGCGTGCCGTTCCTCGCCATCCGCTCGCCGACACATTCGGCGATGTGCAGCACCGGCACCGAGATGCTGCCCGCAACCGCATCATAGACCTTGTGCATCGAATTGGCGCCGATCAGCAGCGCGGTCGCGCCCGCAGCCTCGAGCCGCTGCGCGGAATCTGCCAGCACCTCGCTCGCGCGCTGCCAGTCCCCGGGGCTCGAAAGCCGGACCATATCCGAAAAGTCGAGGCTTTCGATCAGCAGCGGCGCGCTGGCCTGCCGGCCCATCTTCGCCTGCACGCCGCGATTGATATGTTCGTAATAGGTGCGGGTGGAATACCAGCTCATGCCGCCGATGAGGCCGAGTTTGCGCAAAGTCCGATCCTTTCCGGCAGGTGATGGCAATGGCGCGGCACGCCCCTGCCGGAGTCGGGCCTGCCGGCGCCGGGCGCGCATTGCCGCAGCCGCCGGCTACCGCCTGCGCACCGCCTCCGGTGTGCGGCAATGCCTGTTTCCCCTCGCCCGCGTTCCTCGCGGAACGGCGAGGCGCAGCGTCATTCAGTGGGAGACGATCAGACCGACCACGAAGATCGTGATGACGGCGCACGCGATCGAGCCGTATTTGATCATGTTGATGAAACCCGCATAGGTTTCATTGGCTGCCTTCATATCATTGCCCGATGCCATGCGATCCGTCCTCGAAACAGGGGTGTATTCGCCATGGCCTCTATCGCCCCCGGCCGTTTCACTCAAGGGCCTGGCGCCGTTCGGCACCGCACCGCCCCAGGGCGCATTGACAACGGCCCCCCGCTCACCCGAACATTGCCGCCGCACGATGGGAGAGACGAGGATGACGGAAAGCGAACGGCTTGGCGCGATCGAGGAGATCCGCAGGCTCAAGGCCCGGTACTGGCGCGGGGTCGACAGTGCCGACGGCGATCTGGTGCGCACGATCCTCGCCGAAGACTGCGAACTCGACTATGTCGGCTGCTGCACCGACCCCGTCAGCGGTATCGACCACATGCCGCAGATGAACATGGTCATGCGCGGCCGCGATTCGTGGCAGACCGGCAATCTCGAAGAGCCGCGGCTCGTCACCGTCCACCAGGGCCACCAGCACGAGATCGAGCTGACCGGCGAGAACACCGCGAAAGGCGTCTGGTCGTTCACCGACCGCTTCTTCATGCCGCCCGGCGCGCCGTTCGAGCGGCTGGTCGGCTATGGCTACTACCACGACACTTACGAAAAGGCCGGCGGCAAGTGGCTGCTGAAGACCACGCGGATCACGCGGCTGCGCGTCGAGGTGAGCTGAACATGGCAGATTTTTCCGGCCGCACCGCACTGATCACCGGGGCCGCCTCGGGCATCGGCACGGCGGTGGCCCGCCGGCTCGACGCGCAGGGCATCGGCGAGCTGGTGCTGGTCGACATCGACGCGGCCGGGCTCGAAGCGCTGGAGCTTTCCTGCCGGGTGCGGTGCCATGCCGGCGACGTGGCCGATCCGGCGCTGTGGGACAGGATCGAAGCCGGCCTGCCGCGGCTCGACCATGCGCTGATCAATGCCGGCATCGCCGATGGCGGGCCGATCACCGAAACCGGCTTCGCCGAGTGGCGGCGCATTCTCTCGGTCAATCTCGACGGCGCCTTCCTGGCCTTGCGCACCGCGCTGCGCGTCATGCAGCGCAGCGGCGGCCGCAGCGTCGTGCTGACGAGTTCGGCCGCGGGAGTGAAGCCGGTGGCGTTCTCGGGCACCTACGGCACGAGCAAGGCCGGAATCATCCACCTCGCCCGCGTCGCTGCGGCCGAGCACCTGAAAGACGGTATCCGCGTCAACGCCATCGCACCGGGCCGCGTCGATACGCCGATCTGGACCAAAACCGACCATTTCCGGCAGCTCGAAGCCTCGCTCGGCAGCCGCGAGGCCGCGCTGGAGGAACTGGGCCGGCAGGCCACGGGCGACGCCCACGGCTTCATCAGTGCGGCAACACTCGCCGCGCAGATCGGCTTCCTGCTGTCCGATGCCGCGGCGAACATCACCGGCACCGTGCTGGCAAGCGACGGCGGCTATACCCTTTAAACCGCCGGCATCTGCCCGAAATCGGCCAGCGCGGCATTCCTGAGGCCGCACCAGACGCGCACGGCCTGAACCGTTTCGGCAACGTCGTGGACGCGCAGCAACTGGACGCCGGCATCCATCGCTTTCACCGCCAGCGCCAGCGAGCCGCCCAGGCGCCGGTGCACCGGCGCCTCGTGCGACAGCGCCCCGATCATCCGCTTGCGGCTGACGCCCGCCAGCAGCGGCTGGCCAAGCGCGTGGAACAGCGGCAGGGCGTTGAGCAGCGCGAGGTTGTCGGCAAGCGACTTGCCGAAGCCGATGCCGGGATCGAGCACGATCTTCTCGCGCGCGATGCCCGCGGCCACGGCCGCATCGCGACGCGCCCGCAGCCAGTCGAACACGTCGAGCACGATGTCGTGACAGGCGCCGCCCGCATGCAGATCCTCCCCTTCCCCCGGCGCGTGCATCAGCACCACGGGAACGCCAGCGCGGGCCGCGAATTCCAGACTGCGCGGATCGTGGCGCAGCGCCGAGACATCATTGAAAACCTGCGCCCCCGCCGCCAGCGCCGCCGCCATCACCGCGGGCCGCCGCGTGTCGACGCTGATCGCCGCGCCCAGCGCCGCAAGCCGCTCCACCGCCGGGACGACGCGCTGCAATTCATCGCCCTCCCCTACCGCCACCGCGCCGGGACGGGTCGATTCTCCGCCGACATCGATCATCGCCGCCCCCGCCTCGATCATGGCTGCGGCATGGGCCTGCGCCGCCCCGGGATCGCCGAAGAACGTGCCGGCATCGGAAAAGCTGTCGGGCGTGACGTTGAGGACGCCGAGAACTTGCGGCCGGTCCAGCCGGATGGTGCGGGCGCCACCCCCTTTCAATTCCAGATGCAGCGGAGCGCGGGTCTGGCGGAGCGCCTGCCACTGTTCCTGCGCCTCGTCAGGCAACCCATTGATTTCCATAACGGATAACCGGCGGCGCGAGAGCACCTTGCCGTCGCGGCGCTCGATCAGCGCGAAACGGCTGGCGTAAACCAGGCCGCCGGCAAGGCGCACCGCCTCACCCTCCTCGCTCTGCGGGCTTTCGGCGAGCGCGATCGGGCGGAGGTAGAAAGTCATGCCGGGCAGAGCCCGAACTCAGGGCTCGGTCGCCAGCAGGTACAACTGCCGCACCGCGTCGATCGGCTTCAATTCGCCATCGTGCTCAAGATGCCAGAAGCTCCAGCCGTTGCACGACGGCGCCCCTTGCAGCCTGGCGCCGAGGCCGTGGATCGAGCCGCTCTCGCCCGCCGGCGAAGCAAGCGAGCCGTCGGCGCGGACAACCGCCTGCGTGCGGCGCTTCCTGTCGGTCAGCAGGGTGCCCGGCGTGATCCAGCCGGTCTCTACCAGCGTGCCGAAGGCCACTTTCGGCGCGGCCCTGGCGCTCTGCATCGTCGTCAGCGCGCTTTCATCGAGCGGCAGCGCCATCTCGATGCGCTCCAGCGCGACCTCGCGGTAGAGGGACTCGCGCTCGCAGCCGATCCATTCGCGGCCGAGGCGCCGGGCCACGGCGCCGGGGGTGCCGGTGCCGAAGAAGGGATCGAGCACGATGTCGCCCCGATTGGTCGTCGCCAGCATGACGCGGTAAAGCAGCGCCTCGGGCTTCTGCGTCGGATGGGCCTTGGCCCCGCCCTTCCTGATCCGCTCCTGCCCGCCGCAGATCGGCAGCACCCAGTCCGAGCGCATCTGCAACTCGTCGTTGAGCGTTTTCATCGCGCGGTAATTGAACGTGTACCGCGCCTTCTCGCCGGTCGATGCCCAGATCAGCGTTTCGTGCGCGTTGGTGAAGCGCGTGCCCTTGAAGTTGGGCATCGGGTTCGCCTTGCGCCAGACGATGTCGTTGAGAATCCAGAAACCCATGTCCTGAAGGATCGCGCCGACGCGGAAGATGTTGTGGTAGGAGCCGATCACCCAGAGCGAGCCCGAAGGCTTCAGCACGCGACGCGCCTCGGCCAGCCAGGCACGGGTGAAGGCATCGTAGGCGGCGAAGCTGTCGAACTTGTCCCAGTCGTCGGTAACTGCGTCCACATGGCTGCCGTCGGGACGATTCAGATCGCCGCCGAGCTGGAGGTTGTAGGGCGGATCGGCAAAAACCATGTCGACCGACGCGGCCGGCAGGCTGCGCATCGCCTCGATGCAATCGCCCGAAAGGATCTGCCCCAAAGGCAGATCCCGCAGCGGCGGATGTCCGCTCGCAGCGCGAACACGCACTCTTTCCCTGATCGCCAACTGGCCCATCGTCTTCTCGTCATCCCTCTGCTTGTGCCCAAGGGTGAGTCCTCAAGGAGTCCGCGTCAAGCCGCGACTCCGCACAAAACCCGCGAAACGATGGCTGGCAAGCGGTCGCCTTCAAGGAGAACGGAGCGAGTCCGCCACAGCATCTTGAGTCTTCCGGCGCAAGGCTGACTCCATATCTTGTGGTGTGGCGGAACGGACTCACGCAGCGAATTAAATTTTTGCCGGCGGCCGGCGCGAAGCCCCGGTTACAGCGGCATCTCCAACTGGGCCACCGGCGCGAAGCTGCGGCGGTGGTGCGGTGTCGGGCCATGGCGGCGCAGCGCTTCCAGATGCGCGGGCGTGCCATAGCCGGCGTTGGTTTCCCAGCCGTAATGCGGATGCTCGCGGGCCAGGCCGCGCATCAGCCGGTCGCGATGCTCCTTGGCGATGATCGAGGCCGCCGAGATGCACGGCTCGATCGCATCGCCGCCGACGATCGGCCGCGCCGGCCAGCGCCAGCCGGAGCTGCGGCCCGCCGGGGTAAGATTGCCGTCGATCAGAACCTCGGCCGGATCTTCGCCCAGCTCCGCACAGAGCGCTTCCACCGCCAGCGTCATTGCCAGCATCGTCGCGCCGAAGATGTTGAGCCGGTCGATGTCGGGAACGTCGACCACGCCCACCGCCCAGCGGCAGCGGCGCTTGATCACCGCTTCCAGTTCGCCGCGCCGCGCGGGCGTCAGCTTCTTCGAATCGTCGAGCCCGCCCGGCCGCGGCTTGCACAGCAGCACGGCCCCGGCGACCACCGGCCCGGCCAGCGGGCCGCGCCCTGCTTCGTCGACGCCGATGACAAGGCCCCTGGCGCCCGTCGAAAACCTGTGCCCTGTCGCGTCCATCCGCCTCTTGCCCATCCTCGCCAGTTGCGAATGCACGCAAGAGCCCATTTCCACAATGGACTTCAAGACCGCCGCGCCGCAGCGGAAAACACAGAATCGAATCGACAATACCGGCACGCATCCCTATCCGCGCGCGACCCATGGCCACGATCATCCCCCTTGCCGATGTCGATCCCGCGCTGATCGAGGAACTGCTCGATCGCGCTTTCGAGCCCGAGCGCCACAAGCGCACGGCCTACAAGGTGCGCGAAGGCACCGACTGGCTGCCCGGCCTGAGCTTCGCCGCGCTCGACGAGCAGGACATGCTGGCAGGCACCATCCAGTGCTGGCCGGTGGCGCTGACCGATACTGCGGGACGCGCGCATCCGCTGGTGATGGTCGGCCCGGTCGCAGTGATCCCCGAACAGCAGGGCCGCGGTTTCGGCAAGGCGCTGGTGGTCGCCAGCCTCGCCGCGCTCGATCCGCGCGCGCCGCTGCCGCAAGTGATGATCGGCGATCCCGAATATTACGGCCGCTTCTGGGGCTTCACCAACGAATATACCGGCGGCTGGAGCCTGCCCGGCCCTTTCGACCAGTGCCGGCTCCTGGTACGCTGCGACAATCCCGCGATCCTGCCCGCCGAAGGCATGTTGGGGCCTTGGCGCGGCTGACCTGATCTGGCAGGGCAGCGCGATGCCCTATGAGCCGCCCCCCGCGCTTGCCGGCCTGTCGCTCGCCGAAATCGCCGGCCTGGCCGCGGCGCGCAGGCTTCCCCCGGTCGACCAGTGGCAACCCGGACGCAGCGGCGACAGCCGCATGCGGATCGCTGCCGACGGGCGCTGGTATCACGAAGGCGGCGAGATCACCCGGCCGGCCATGGTCCGCGCCTTCGCCTCGCTGCTGATGCGCGACAGGCAAGGCCGGCACTGGCTGGTGACGCCGGAGGAGCGGCTGTCGATCGAAGTGGAGGACGCCGCCTTCGTGGCGGTGGACGTGAAGCAGGAAGACGAGGCCCTGGCTTTCCGGCTCAACACCGACGATTTCGTCATCGCCGGCCCCGACCACCCGATCCGCACCGCCGGCGATCCCGACGTGCCGGCGATCTATCTGGGCGTGCGCCATGGCACGGAAGCCCGGCTCAATCGCAGCACCTATGCCCAATTGGTCGATATCGCTTTGGATCAGGGCCGCCTCACCGTGACCAGCCAGGGCGCCTCGTTCCCGCTGGTGCCGGCATGAGCGCCCTGTTCGACGAAGTCAGCCGGCGCTACCGGATCGGTCACGACGGCGAACCGCCCGAACTGTTTGTCGACCAGCGCCTTGAAGGCACGACCGGGTTCCGCCCTGCCGCCGTGCTTGCCGCCTTCACCGACCGGCCCGACAATCCGGGCGTCCTCCTGCTGCACCGCCCGTCCAGCATGCGCTCGCATCCGGGCCAGATCGCCTTTCCCGGCGGCCGCATCGATCCCGGCGAAACCCCGGTGGAAGCCGCGCTGCGCGAAACCTGGGAAGAACTCGGCATCCACCAGCGCCATATCCGCGTGATCGGCACCAGCGATGTCTATCGCACCCATTCGGGCTTCGAGATCACGCCCGTTCTGGCCATGGTGCCGGCCGATATCGGGATCACCCCGAACCCCGCCGAAGTCGCGCAATGGTTCGAGGCTCCGGCCGGCTTCCTGCTCGACCCGGCCAACCAGAAGCAGCAATGGATCGATTGGGAAGGCCAACCCCGCGCCTACTACGATATTTCCTGGCAGGGGCACCAGATCTGGGGAATCACCGCGGCGATCCTCGTCAACC
>JAITWR010000175.1 GCA_031285165.1 Novosphingobium sp. | reverse complement strand
ACGCCAATGCCGCGGCGAAGCGCACCCCGCCGTCCAGGTCAAGAACCACGACATCGTGCTGGCCCACGGCACCGGCGGCTCGCTCGCCGGTACGCATACGGCTGGGACTCTGATCTTTGCAGCGGAGTGATCATGGCGCACGAACGTAATCCCATCGATGTGTTTCCCGAAATGCGTGAGTTCTGGCAGGCGGCTGCCGAGAACCGGCTGTTGTTCAAACGCTGCAAGGCATGCAGCCGCGCTCACTACTATCCGCGCGCGCTCTGTCCGTTCTGTCAGAGCAGCGAGACCGAGTGGTGGCCATCCTCGGGCCGCGGCACGATCTATTCGTACTCGGTCGCCCGGCGTGAGGCGATTCCGTGCGCACCCGTTGTCGTCGAATTGGAAGACGGCATACGCCTGACCAGCGTCGTGGTCCATGCCGATCTGGACGCGCTGCATATCGGCGGCGAAGTCACGCTGCACACGCTGCGCGGCGCCGGCCCGCCCGAGATCGCGTTCAGCACCCCGGAGGCGGACGCGGCCCGCGATCATGCGCGGCGGGTGATCGACGCGGCGCCGCAAGTGCCCGGACTGCCAGCCGCGCACGACGCCGATTTCCAGAGCGCTGCGATCGTCGGCGCCGGCACGATGGGCGTGGGCATCACCATGGCCTTCGTCAACGCGGGCATTCCGGTCATGCTGCTCGATCGCGATGACGCCTCACTACAGCGCGCGCTCGGGCGAATTCGCGAGCAATACGAGATCGCGGTCCAGCGCAAGCGGCTGGACGCAGCGGCGATGCGCGAGCGGCTGGGCCTGATCGCCGTCGGCACGGACATCGCGGCAATTGCGACAGCCGACGTGGTCATCGAGGCAGTCTGGGAGCAGATGGGCCTCAAGCGCGAGACCTTCGCGCTGATCGACCAGCACGCGCGGCCCGGCGCCCTGCTCGGCTCGAATACGTCGGCGCTGGATGTCAACGAGATCGCCGCAGCCACACGGCGTCCGCACGACGTGCTCGGCCTGCACTTCTTCACGCCGGCGCAGTCGATGAAGCTGCTCGAGATCGTTCGAGGCCGGGCGACCTCGCCGCAAGCGCTGGCGCGGGCGTTGGTGCTGGGGCAGCGCCTGAAGAAGACGCCGGTCATCGTCGAGGTCGCGCCGGGTTTCGTCGGCAACCGGATGTTTGGCCGGCGCGAGCAGGAGGCACGCCGGATGCTGCTCGAGGGCGCTCCGCCGGAGCAGATCGATCGCGTGCTCACGGACTTTGGCATGCCGATGGGATCGTTCGAGCTCGCCGACATGACCTCGGGCATCGAGCTTGGCTACCGGCGCCGGCAGGAGACAGGGCAGAAGGACCCGCTGGGTGACCGGATGTTCGAGTCTGGCCGCGTCGGCCAGAAAGTGGGCAAGGGCTTCTACAAATACGACCCCGGAAGCCGCAAGCCCAAACCCGATCCCGAACTGGGCCAGATGCTCGCCGAGATCGCGCGCGAGGTCGGCATCGAACGGCGCGCGATTTCGGACGACGAGATCCGCGATCGCCTGATCCTGTCGATGATCAACGAAGGCGCGAAGCTGCTCGAAGAGCGCGTGACCGAGCGCGCTGGAGACATCGACGCCGTCTGGCTGCAAGGCTATGGCTGGCCAACATGGCGCGGCGGGCCGATGTACTACGCCGACCGGGTCGGAATCGCCGAATTGCATCGGCGATTGCAGGCGCTCATGCAGATTCACGGCGAGCGCTTCGCACCGTCGCCCCTCCTGACGCAGATGGCGGCTGAGGGTCGCGGGTTCTTCGACGGCCCGGCCCACGGTGTGCAGGAAGGGCCGCAATGAGCGCGGCAATCGATGTCGATCGGTTCCTGCGACCGCGCTCGATCGCGATCGTCGGCTTCTCGACCCGCGCCGGCACGCCGAGCCAGGCCTGCCTGGCCGGCCTGGAGGCCAACGGCTTCGCTGGCGACATCCACCTCGTTGGCCGTGGCGGCGGTGAGTTCGAGGGCCGGGCGGTGCTGGACGGGGTCGAGGCGCTGCCCGAGCACGTGGACCTGGCTTTGCTGCTGCTGCCCGCCTCGGGCGTGCGCGCCGCGGTCGCCGGCCTGATCGCCCGCCGCGCCCGAGCTGGCGTCATCTTTGCGTCGGGCTTTGCCGAACTCGGCGACGCGGCACGCCGCGAGCAGGAGGCCATCGAGCAGATGGCCGCCGAGGCGGGGCTGCCGCTCGTCGGCCCCAACTGCATGGGTTACACCAACTACGTGGACCGGCTGCATATCGGCTTCATGCCGGCCCAGCCGATGGCGCCGCGGGCCGGGGACACACGACCGGCGATCGCGCTGGTCACCCAGAGCGGCGGGTTGATGGCCCACTTCTACCAGGCACTCGAGTCCCGCCACGTGCCGATCGCCTACCGGATTTCGACCGGCAACGAGGTCGGTGTCCAGCTCTCCGATTTCGTGGCACACCTCGCCAATGCCCCATCGTTGCGCGTGATCGTCTGCTATGCCGAGGAGCTGCGCGATCCGGCGCGTTTTCTGGCCGCGGTTCGTGCTGCTCGCGCCGCCGGGAAATTCGTCGTGCTGATGCACTCGGGCCGCACCGAAGGCGCCCGTCAGGCCGCCGCGTCCCACACCGGAGCCCTGGCCGGCGACTGGGCGCTCATGGCTGCCGCCGTCACCGGCGCCGGCGTGCTGCTGGTCGACACGATGGATGAACTGATCGACGTCACCGAACTGCTGTTGCGTTTTCCTCCGCCAACCAAGGGGGTCGCCGTGTTGACGACCTCCGGCGCGCTGTGCGCGCACGCCGTGGACTGCTGTGAATCGATGGGTCTGGCGCTACCGGACTTTTCCCCCGATGTGATGTCGGCGCTGAAGGCTCGAATGCCGGACTTCGTGGCACTGGGAAACCCCTTCGACCTGACGACCCAGGTCGTCTGGGACTACGAGTTGATCGGCGATTGCACATCGCTGGCCATGTCGGACCCGGTGATCGGCAGCGTCGTCGTCATCGTGCCGCTCGGCAACCCGCGGATGGCCGAGGGAATCCTCAGACGGATGGTGGCCTTGGCCACCGAAGCCCGCAAGCCGCTGGTGCTCTGCATCATGGGCGACGACTCCCCGATACCCGCGGACTACCTGGCGGCAGTGCGCGACGCCGGATTGCCTTTCATCCGCTCCGGCGAACGGGCGTTGCGCGCCATCGCACGGATCACCGAGTACGGAATTCGCGAAGCATCGCTGCAAACGCCATCCTCGGCGGCCACAACGCTCTCGGCACCGGTGGCTGCGCAGAAGCGCCTGCCCCCTGGCGCATGGGCCGAATGGGAGGCCAAGGCATTCCTGCGTGATGCGGGCATCCCGGTACCCGCGGGTTCGCTGGCCCGCACGCCGGACGAAGCGGTCCGTCTGGCCTCCGAGATCGGCTGGCCGGTTGCGCTGAAGCTGCAATCGCGCCAGTTGCTGCACAAGACGGAGGTCGGCGGCGTGTGGCTGAACATCACCGACGAG
>JAITWR010000149.1 GCA_031285165.1 Novosphingobium sp. | reverse complement strand
GTGTCGACGATGATCTTGCGGCCGGTGAGGCCGGCATCGCCGTCGGGGCCGCCGATCTCGAAGCTGCCGGTCGGGTTGATGTGATAGACGGTTTCGTCGGAAAGCAGGCCGGCGGGCAGCACCTCGGCCACCACCTGCTTCACATAGGCTTTCAGTTCGGCCTCTTTCGCGCCCTGGTCGTAGCCCGGCTTGTGCTGGGTCGAGACGACGATCGCGGTGGCGGCGACGGGGCGGCCGCCGGCAAAGCGCAGCGTCACCTGGCTCTTGGTGTCGGGTTCGAGGAACGGCGCGGCGCCCGAATGGCGGTCCGCGGCCATGCGCTCAAGGATTTTGTGGCTGTAATCGAGCGTCGCCGGCATCAGGTCGGGCGTTTCGTCGCAGGCGAAGCCGAACATGATGCCCTGGTCGCCGGCGCCTTCATCCTTGTTGCCGCTGCTGTCGACGCCCTGCGCGATATGCGCGGACTGGCCGTGGAGGTTGTTCGAGAAATCGAGCGTCCGCCAGTGGAAGCCTTCCTGCTCGTAGCCGATGTCCTTCACGACATTGCGCACGGTCCGCTCGATCTCCTCGAGCGCGCCGGGAGCCCAGGCGCCGTTCTCGTAGATGCCCTTGCAGCGGATTTCGCCGGCGAGAATCACCTTCTGCGTGGTCGTCAGCGTCTCGCAGGCGATGCGCGCATAGGGATCCTTGGACAGAAACAGGTCGACGACGGCATCCGAGATCTGGTCGGAAACCTTGTCGGGGTGGCCTTCCGAAACGCTTTCCGAGGTAAAGAGGTAATCGCTGCGCATCGATGATTTTCCGATATAAAGAATTCTTTATGTCATGCCGCCCTATCGCCTGGCGCGGCACAAGGCAATCACCGACAGCACGAGCAGCAAGGCGGCCCAGCCGAGCGGAAGCCGGTTCCCCAGACGGGCGAACAGTGTCGGGGCGTGCGCGGGAGGCACCATCCCGTCGAGCCGCCCGGAAACGTGGCGCGGGACATATCGGCGGACGATGCCGTCGGCATCGATCACCGCGCTGATCCCGGTGGTCGTGGCGCGCAGCACGGGCAGGCCTTCCTCGATCGCGCGCATCCGCGCCTGCGCGAGATGCTGCGGCGGCCCCCAACTGCCGAACCAGCCGTCGTTCGAGGGGTTGAAGATGTAATCCGGCCGGTGCGCCCGGTCGGTCACTTCGCCCGAGAAGACGATTTCATAGCAGATCTGCATGCCGGCCTTGCCCCAGGGGCCGAGGTCCAGCGTGCGCGGGCCGGGGCCGGGCCGGAAGTCGAGCGAACCGGCAACCAGCCGCGAGGCGCCGAGCGGTTCGAGCAGCCGGCGCATCGGCAGGTATTCGCCATAGGGCACCAGATGCGCCTTGGCATAGCTGCCGCGAATCGCGCCGTCGGCGCCGAGCACGGTGATGACGTTGCGCGCGGCGATTGCCGTGGTGCCCCGGAATTCCAGGTCGATCGCGCCGGTCAGCAGCAGCCCGTTCGCGCCGATCGCCTGCCCGAGCCGCCGCCGCGCCAGTGCCGCGTTACCGGCGAACGTGGTTTCCGCATAGACATAGGACGGATAGCCTTCGCGCAAATAGTCGGGCACGCCCGATTCGGGCCAGAGCACGAGGCGGCGCCGGCCGGGCTGCAATGGCGTGGTGAGCCCGGCCAGCGTCCGAAACTGGCTTTCCCACTGGCGGGGATCGTTGAGATTTTCCTGCCGGATATCGGGCTGGACCAGGGTATAGGGCAGGGTGCCGCGTCCGGGCGCAGCGGCGAAGCCCGGCAGCAGGAACAGCAGCAGGGGAAACCCGATCAGCGCGGCGGATCGCCAGTCGCAGCGGGGACGGCGCAATGCCGCCAGCCAGCAGCCGGCGAGCAGCACGACCAGTCCCGACAGCGCGTAAGTCCCGAGCCAGGGCGCGGCCGCGGCCAGGCCCGGACGGGTGAACGGGCCAAGCGCGACCATGCCCAGCGGATTCCAGGCAAAGCCGGTGAACACCAGGGCGCGCAGCCATTCGCTGACGATCCAGCAGCCCGCGAAAGCCGGGATCACCGCCCGGCGGCCGTCCGGGGGAGCCCGTCGCGCGATCAGCCAGGCGCCCAGCGCCGCCAGCATCGGGTAAACCGCAAGGTAGAGCGAAAGCAGCACGACCGCGATTCCGCCCAGCCATGCCGGCATATCGGCCTGGTAGGTGAAAGCGGTTGCGATCCAGTTGTTGCCCAGGCTGAAATGGGCGACGCCGAACAGCCAGCCGATCCGCATTGCCTCCCCGGCGGTGCGGGCGCGGGCGGTCAGCTCGATCAGCCCGGCAATGGCCAGCAGCGTCAGCGGCCAGAGCGCGAGCGGCTGGAAACCGCAAGCGGCGACGGCCCCCAGCAACAGCGCGAACCAGCGCGGGTGGGCGAGGCCGATGGCCCAGGGGCGGAGCAGTGGGCGGACGGACATGCAGGGCAGGCGCTTCAGCCGGAGGCGATCATGTTCCGGGCCGGGAAGGCCGGCCTCAGCCTACGGTTTCCAGTGTCTCGCCGGCATCGTCGACCGGCGGGCGCGGACGGCGCGTGCGGCGGCGGGGCTTGGGCTGCTCACCGGCTTCTTCGGCTGCGGCTGCGGCTGCGGCCACGGGTTCGGGCGCCTCATCGCGGCCGGCGGCAATCGCCGGCGGCAGAATGGCGGGATCGAGGCCCGCGGGCGCTTCGGCCCCGGCTTCGTTATTGCGGGCCGGCGCGCGTGGCTCACGGCGCGGGCGGCGTTCTTCGCGCGGCTCGCGCGGTTCGCGCCGCGGGCGCAGGCCGCGAGTGCCGCGGCTTTCGCGCAGGAAGGGATTTTCGACCGGCTCGTAAACCGGGCGCTCGCCGTTATCCTCGCTTTCGGGCTCTCCGCCATTGTCCTCGCCGCGCGGTGCGCTCTCGCGCTCCGGCAGTTCCTCGCGTTCTTCCCGCTCACGCCGCGGCGGACGCTCATCCCGCTCGCGCCGGTGCGGCTGGTCGTAAGCGGTATAGTCGCTTTCCATGCCGTATTCGGAGCCGTATTCGCTTTCTTCGCGATCGGCCTCGCCGTTGTCCTGCCAGCGCTCCTCGCGCCGCTGGCGCTGTTCCTCCTGGCGCATGCGCGTGTCGGCGATCACCCGGAAATAGTGGTCTGCGAACTGGAGGTAGTATTCCTCGTTGACGCGGTCGCCGTTGAGATGCGCGTCATGCGCCAGCTTGCGGTATTTCTCAAGCAACTGCGGGGCATTGCCCCGCGCGCGGCTGTCGATGCGGTTCAACTGCTGACCGCCCTGCTGACGATTGTTACCCCGGCCGCGCCGGCGGTTGTTCCCACGATTATTGTTCAAGGGTGATCTTCCTCAAAAGCCCCTGGCCGCTGCCGGTAAAGCCCCGGACGGCATGACGCACGCCGCTCTGCCACGGGCCGCATTGGCCCTCTGGTCCCGACATCTGCGCGTGGCTGACGGCCCAGGACCGCCGGCCTTATGCAAATGTTGGAGTTGAACCGGCCTGACGGGAAGCGTGCATCCGTCCGCCGGTTTCAGGCGGCAGATAGGCCGGGCCGGAGCAAATGCCAAGCGAAAATTATCGCCCCGGCATCCTGCCTGCGAAATCCGCAGCAGAGCGAATGGCGCAGGTTCAGCGAATGGCACGCGAAAGCTCCAGTGCGCGGGGCCGATCGCCGAGATCGCGGTGCGGCCGGACGGCGAAACCGGCCGTCCGGGCAATGGCGGCGACCGCTGCGGCCTGGGTGGCTCCGATCTCGCAAATCGCGACGCCGCCGGGCGTGAGCAGCGCGGGCAGTTGCGGGATAAGGACGCGATAGGCATCCAGCCCCTCCGGCCCGGCGAAAAGGGCGCCGGGCGGCTCGTGCGCCCGGACCGAGGGCGCGAGATCGGCTTCTGCCTCGACATAGGGCGGATTGGCGAGAATCAGGTCGAACGGGGCGCCCAGCGGTCCGGCCCAGCCCGGCCGCTCCCAATCCGCCTCGATCATGGCCGCGCGCCCGCCAAGGCCGAGCCGCGCGGCATTGCCGCGTGCCACTGCCAGCGCTTCCGCCGATCGGTCGATGCCGATGCCGCGCGCCTCGCCCAGACGACTCAGCACGGCCAGCAGCAGCGCGCCCGAGCCGGTGCCGCAGTCCAGCACCCGCCGCGCATCGGGCCTGGCGGCGAAAGCGGCCTCGACCAGCACTTCGCTGTCGCCGCGCGGGATCAGCACGGCGGGGGTGACGCGCAAGTCGAGGCCGAAAAATTCCTGGCGGCCGAGGATATAGGCGATCGGCTCGTGCCCCAGCCGCCGCGTGAGCAGCGGTGCGAAACTTTCGGGCACGGTATCCTGCATATGCCGCAACAGCAGCTCCGAGCGCGAAACGCGCAGCGCCCCGGCCATCAGCAGTTCGGCATCGAGACGCGGAGTGTCCGATGTCGCGGCCAGTCCGGCGGCGGCTTCGCGCAGGGCGGAGGCGATCACGGCCGCGCGCCCGTGCAGGGCCTGAACCGTGCTTCCTTCAGGCATCCATTGCCGCCAGGCGCTTGGCCTGGTCTTCGGCGATCAGCGCGTCGACCAGTTCCCCCAGGCCCGGACCTTCGAGGATTTCGGGCAGGCGATGGAGCGTCAGGTTGATGCGGTGATCGGTCACGCGCCCCTGGGGAAAGTTGTAGGTGCGGATGCGCTCCGACCTGTCGCCCGAGCCGACCATGGCCTTGCGCGCCTCGGCTTCGACGCCGTGGGCTTCCTCGCGCATCTTCTCGTAGAGCCGGGTGCGCAGCACCTGCATCGCCCTGGCGCGGTTCTTGTGCTGGCTGCGCTCGTCCTGCTGGGTGACGACGATGCCGCTGGGCAGGTGCGTGATGCGCACGGCCGAATCGGTGGTGTTGACGTGCTGGCCGCCCGCGCCCGAGGAACGGTAGATATCTATCTTCAGGTCTTTCTCGTCGATCTGGACATCGACCTCGTCGGGCTCGGGCAATACCGCGACGGTTGCGGCCGAGGTGTGGATGCGACCGCCGCTTTCGGTGACGGGCACGCGCTGGACGCGATGCACGCCGCTTTCGAATTTGAGCCTGGCGAAGACGCCGCTGCCCGCGACATTGGCGACGATTTCCCTGAAGCCGCCGATGTCCGAGGCATTGGCGCTGATCACTTCCACCCGCCAGCCCCGCTCGGCGGCATAGCGCTCGTACATGCGGAACAGGTCGGCGGCGAACAGCGCGGCCTCGTCGCCGCCGGTGCCGGCGCGGATTTCGAGCATCGCCGGACGGGCATCGGCCGAATCGCGCGGCAGCATGGCCACGGCGAGGCGATGCTCGGCTCCGGGCAGCGTCTCGCGGATATGGCCGATCTCCTCCCCGGCGAGCGCGCGCATCTCGGGGTCGGGCTCGTCGAGCGCGGTCAGGCTGGCCAGTTCCGCGCGCATCGAGGCGACTTCGCGCGCGGCGCGCGCCACCGGCTCCAGCTCGGCATAGTCGCGGCTGGCGGCAACGAAGGCATCCCCTTCGAGCGTGCCCGAGGCCAGCCGCGCCTCCAGTTCGGCGAAACGCGCGGCGATCCGGGCAAGGCGGGCGTCGGAGACGGTCACGTTAGCGAAGGATCCAATCGTGGAGAACGCCGCGGAATGTCTCTTGAATGGGGTTCAGTTCGTTTGACGACAGGGCAGACTTCCATCGTTGGGCGGGCTTCCCATCACGATATGAGAGCCCGATCAGGACGTGCGAAGAAATTTTAGCAGCCTTGTCGTAACGCTTACGAGGACTGCCGCTCGCAAAAAGCTCGACGCTAATCCCTTCGCGTCGCCACGCGCTAGCGGCTTCGATCGCCAGATGAAGAAGGGCATCGTCTTCGACGGCGACAACTACATCGACCGGCTCTTCAATTGCTCCACCAGCTTCCCCAACCAGCATCGCCAGCCGCTCGATCCCGGCGGCCCAGCCCACCGCCGGCGTGTGCGGGCCGCCGAGCGTTTCGATCAGCCCGTCATAGCGCCCGCCGCCGAGCACCGTGCCCTGTGCGCCCAGCCGGTCGGTGACGAATTCGAACGCGGTGTGGCGATAATAGTCGAGCCCGCGCACCAGCGCCGGGGCGCGCGTCCACTTCACCCCGGCAGCATTCAGCCCCGCGCAGACCTTGCCGAAGAAGTCCTGCGCCTCGCCCGACAGGAAATCGTCGATTTTCGGCGCACCGGCGGTGAACGGCCTGTCGCGCGGATCCTTGGAATCGAGAATGCGCAAGGGGTTGCGTTCCAGCCGGTCCCGGCTGTCCTCGCTCAACGATGCGCGGTGGTCCTGAAAATAGGCGATCAGCGCCAGCCGCCAGGCCTCACGGCTCGGCGCGTCGCCCAGCGTGTTCAATTGCAGCGTCACCCCGTCCGCAATGCCCAGTTCCTGCAAAAGCTGATCGGCCATGACCAGCAGCTCGACATCGGCCTGCGGCTCGGCGGCGCCGATGATCTCGGCGTCGATCTGGTGGAACTGGCGATAACGCCCCTTCTGCGGCCGCTCATAGCGGAACAGTGGCCCGTGCGTCGCCAGCTTCAGCGGGGCGTGCTGCTGCCAGCCGTTAGTAAGGTAGGCGCGCGCGATGCCGGCGGTGAACTCGGGCCGCAAGGTCAGCGATTCGCCGCCGCGGTCCGCAAAGCTGTACATTTCCTTGGAAACGACATCGGTGGTTTCGCCCAGCGAGCGCGAGAACACCGCGGTTTTCTCGAACACCGGCATCTCGGCGCGGCGGAAGCGGTAGAGCCTGCGCACCCGTTCAAATATCTCGACGACGCGTGCGAAAGCCTCGGCCTCGGCGCCGAAAATGTCCTGTGTGCCCCTGATGGCCTGCGGTGTCTCCATGGGCGCGCGCTTAGACGCATTGCGCGCCGGGGAAAAGAGCGGTGCTTTCTTGCCGGAAGCGCTGCTTGCCGCCAGGATCGCGGCATGAGCAATCCGATCGCAACCGCCGCACTGCTTGCTGCGTTGTCCCTTTCCGCCGCTGCCGCCGCCCAGAGCCAGCCCGCAAGTCCGCCGACGGCGGTGCCGATCGCACAGACGGTGCCCGATGCCAGGGACACGGCCTGGCCCGGCGGAACGATCGGGCTCGACATCGATGCCGGCGACACGCAGCGCGGTGTTTACCGCGTCACCGAGACGATCCCCCTGGCGCCGGGGGCGAAACGCCTGACGCTGCTTTATCCGCAATGGCTGCCCGGCCACCACGGTCCGCGCGGGCCGCTCGCCGAGTTGGCCGGCATCACTTTCCTGGCCGACGGCAAGCCGGTTGCCTGGAATCGCGACCCGGTCGAGGTTTACGCCTTCCATATCGATTTGCCCGAAGGCGCCCGGCAGGTGGTGGCGAAATTCATCCACACCTCGCCGTTGCAGGCTTCCGAAGGCCGCATCTCGATGACGCAGGAAATGCTGAACCTGCAATGGGAAAAGGTGAGCCTCTATCCCGCCGGCCACTATGTCCGCCGCATCCGCATAAGGCCGAGCGTCACTTTGCCGAGGGGCTGGGCTGCGGCGGCTGCGCTCGATGGGCAGGTCCGGTCGGGCGATACGATCGCCTGGGCCGAGACCGATTATGAAACGCTTGTCGATTCGCCGATCTTCGCCGGCGCCTATTTCCGCAAATGGGATCTGGGCAGCGGGGTCACGCTCAACGCCGTGGCCGACGACCTGAGCCAGTTGGAGCTTGCGTCCGACAATCTGGCAAAGCTTTCGGCGCTGGTGCAGGAGGCGCAGGCCACTTTCGGCCGGCCGCCGTTCGACCGTTATGAATTCCTCGTCGCACTCAGCGACCGCATCGGCGGCATCGGGCTCGAACACTTGCGGTCGAGCGAGAATCAGCTCGAACCCGCCAGCTTCACCGACTGGCCGGGCATGGACTGGGACCGCAATGTCCTGGCGCACGAGTTTTCCCACGCCTGGAACGGCAAGTTCCGCCGCCCGGCGAATCTGTGGACGCCCGACTATCGCCAGCCGATGCGCAACAGCCTGCTCTGGGTCTATGAAGGCCAGAACCAGTTCTGGGGCCTGGTGCTGGCGGCGCGCTCGGGAGTCCAGACAAAGGACACCGTGCTCGGTATGCTGGCCAGCCAGGCCGGCTACTACAGCGAGGAACCGGGGCGCGACTGGCGCTCGCTCGAGGATACGACATACGACCCGGTCTTCGCGGCTCGCAAGCCCAGGCCCTATGCCTCGCTGGCGCGCGACGAAGCCTATTACAACGAAGGCGCGCTGGTCTGGCTGGAGGCCGACCAGATCATCCGCGCCGGCACCGGCGGGCGCAAGGGGCTCGACGATTTCGCACGCGCTTTCTTCGCCTATCCGGCCGAGCGGTTCGATCCGGCGCTGCGCCAGTCGACATACGGGTTCGACGACGTGGTCGGCGCGCTCAATGCGGTCTATCCGCACGACTGGGCGGGCTTCCTGCGCGCCCGCTTCGAACAGCCGGGCCAGCCCGCGCCGGTTGCCGGCATCGCACAGGCCGGATACGGCCTCGTCTGGAAGGATCAGCCCAATCCCTACGACAAGGCGCGGATGGACGATTCCCGGTCTCTCCGGCTCTATCACTCGCTGGGCGTCACGCTCGACCGTGACGGCACCGTCATCTACACGCGCTGGGACGGTCCGGCATTCAACGCCGGCATCGTCACCGGCGCCAGGATCGTTGCGGTCAACGGCATCGCCTATGACGCGGACGGGCTGAAGAAGGCGATCGCTGTCGCCAGGGCCGGCAGGAAGCCGCTCGAACTGCTCGTCCGCCGCGGCGAACGCTTCCTGACGGTGCCGGTGCCCTATTACGGCGGGCTGCGCTGGCCCTGGCTCGAACGAACTCCGGGCGCGAAAGGCAATGCCCCGCTCGACCGGCTGCTGGCGCCGCGCCGCGCGGCACCGGCAGCACAGTAACCGGGCCGCACGCTTCCCTGCCATCGCTTCACGACAGGCAGGATCGAGGATATCTGTTGCGGTGCAGCAAGGGCCTCGCTACGGGGCGCGGCCATGCGTATAGACATGATTCCCATCGGCGACAATCCGCCCGAGAGCCTTAACGTCATCATCGAAGTGCCGGTCGGCGGCGAGCCCGTGAAATACGAGTTCGACAAGGCATCGGGCGCGCTGTTCGTGGACCGCATCCTGCATACGCCGATGCGCTATCCCGCCAACTACGGCTTCGTGCCGCACACGCTTTCACCCGACGGCGACCCGCTCGACGCGCTGGTGATCTCGCGCTCGCCTTTCGTTCCGGGCTGCGTCGTCCGTGCCCGGCCGATCGGCGTGCTGAATCTCGAGGACGAGCACGGCGGCGACGAAAAGCTGATCTGCGTCCCGGTCGATTCGACTTTCCCCTACTATGCGGATGTCGGCGAGCGTCACGACCTGCCATCGATCGTGCTCCAGCAGGTCGAGCACTTCTTCACCCATTACAAGGATCTCGAAGCGGAGAAGTGGGTGCGGGTCGGCAAGTGGGGCGATGCCGCCGATGCGCGCAAGATCGTCATCGAGGCGATCGACCGGGCAAAGGAAGCACAGGCTTCCGCATAGCGGGAAGTGCTGCCGGCGGGTGTTGGGTCATGTTCCACGTGGAACATGATCCTGCATGCCGCGCGCCGCCCCTTGCGGGAGGAAGTAAGAAAGCGCCCCTTGCAAAGTGCATGAAATGTGCGCAGATAGTGCGCAACGATTTCTGCCAGGAAAGGGCATGATGATGGCCGGCGCTGCATTCGCCGATGTGCTTGCCTCCGCGCGCGAACCCGGAACGTCGCGCTTCTCGGCAACGGGTGTCGCCAATGCGCTCGGTATCCGGTTCCAGGATCTTGCGGCGCTCGCCGGCGTGCATCGCAATACGCTGCGGACCCATCCCGAATCCCCGCGCCTGCAATCGGTGCTGCGCGATCTGATGCGGGTGCTTTCGGCGGCGGCGGCCGTGCAGCCCGATACCGAGCGCGCTTTCTTCATGGTCAAGAATGAACCGATCCCGGCCTTCCGCCACAAGACCCTGCTGCAATTGGTGCAGGATGGGCGGACCGACGACGCGATCGGCTATCTGGAGTCGATCGGCGCCGGCTTTGTCGGATGATCCTGTGGGATTTGCCGTCGGGAAGCCCGCTCTATCGGGCGCATATACCGCAATGGGCCAGTAACCCCCTGAGCGGGGCCGGCGCCGCGGCCAAAGGCGGGCGCTTCAACCGCGAAGGCGTCGAGGCGCTGTATCTCTCGCTCGACGAGGTGACGGCACTGCGTGAATATCAGCAGACATCGCCGTTCCTCCCGCCTTGCACGATGGCGTCCTATACCGCGACCCTGACGGGCCTGGTCGATCTGCGCCAGCTCGCTCGCGGTGCCCCCTGGGACGCTCTGTGGCACGATTGGCGCGAGGATTGGCGGCATCTGAAATTCGAGCAGCATATCGAGCCGCCTGGCTGGGTGCTGGGGGATATGGTTCTCGACGCCGGATTGTCCGGCATCGTCTTTCCCAGCCTGACGCACGATGGCGGCGCCAATATCGTTGCCTATGTCGGGCGGCTTGCCGAAGGCGACCGGATCGACGTGAACGATCCGGACGGCCACTTGCCGAAAGACCGTTCCAGTTGGACGCAATAGGCCATGAAGCGGCTGTTTCCCCTGACAGGCGGCCGATCGCCCCCTCCCGCTTGCGGGAAGGGAGAATGAGATCGCCTTTGCTCTTTCAATCTCCCGCGATCGTCATCCCGTCCACGCGGATCGTCGGCACGTTGATCGGGCGGAACCATTCGAGATCGCTGGCCGGCGTCAGCGCGGCGAACATGGCGAGCAGATTGCCGGCGATGGTGAATTCCGCCACCGGCCCGGCGAGCTGGCCGTCGACGATGCGGAAGCCCGAGGCGCCGCGGCTGTAATCGCCCGTCACGCCGTTGACCCCGTGGCCGATGAGTTCGGTCACATAGACCCCATCCCCGATGTCGGCCATCAGTGCTTCGGGGCTGGCCGTGCCTGCGGCGAGGTGGAGATTGCTGGCCGCCACTCCCGGCGCGCCGCCGTGCCCGCGTGAGGCGTGGCCGGTCGGTTCCAGGCCGAGTTGGCGGGCCGATGCGCTTTCGAGCAGCCAGGTGGTGACGCGCCCGCCTTCGACCAGGCTGCGTGCGCCCGTCGCCAGTCCCTCGCCGTCGAAAGGACGCGAGTGCAGACCGCGGAGGCGGTGCGGATCGTCGATCACGGTCACGCCGGCATCGAACAGTTGCTCGCCCAGGCGGTCGAGCAGGAAGCTCGAGCGCCGGGCGATCGAGGGGCCGGCCATGGCGTTGATCAGATGGCCCACCAGCGTACCGCCGACACGCGGCGAGAATACGACCGGCATCGGCCCGCTTTTGAGCCGGCCGGGATCGAGTCGGGCGACCGCGCGCGTGCCGGCCAGTTCGCCGATCTCCCGTGGCGTCGGCAGGTCGGCGGCATGGTGTGCCGAACGCCAGCCGTAGTCGCGCTGCATGCCGGCGCCTTCGCCGGCGACGACGCTGGCCGAAAGCCCGCGGCTGGTCGCGGCATAGGCGCCGGCAAAGCCGTGGCTGGTGGCAAGCGCCAGAAGCCCGCGGCCGGCGCTGGCGCTGCCGCCTTCGGAATTGGTGACGCCCGGCACCGCACGCGCCGCGTCCTCGGCCGCTTCGGCCATTTCGCGCAGCGCCTGCGGGCTGGGTTCGGATGAATCCTCCAGGTCGAGCGCGGGGAAAGGCGCCCTGGTCAGCCGTTCGGCGGGGGCAAGCCCGGCAAAGGGATCTTCGGGCGCCGCGCGGGCCATGGCGATGGCCCGCCCGGCCAGTTCGTCGAGCGCCGCATCGCCGAGGTCGCTCGAACCGATGCTGGCCGAACGCGTGCCGATGAACACGCGCAGGCCGATATGCTCGCTTTCCGATCGTTCGATGTCCTCAAGCTTGCCCAGCCGCACCTGGATGCTTTCCGAGGCATCGGCCGAATAGACCGCATCGGCGGCATCGGCGCCGGCACGGCGTGCCCGTTCGACCAGCGCCTGTGCGCGTTCCTGGGCGGCTTCGAGGCTCAACATGCGGGGGACTCCTGTAGGCGCGTGGAAAGGCGCGCTCTAGAGCAAGATGCGTGATTTGTGAATCACGCATCTTGCTCCAGGTTTTTGTTGTCGCATCGTTTTTTGCGCAAAACCGGTTCCCGCTTTTGCGCACGATGCTCTAAAGCCTTCCCCGCGATATGGGAATTGGCGGCTTTGCCCGGAAGGCCGGGTTTCCGCGAAATCGCTTCAAATCCGCGCGTAGCGGGGTAAAGCGCGGATCATGTCGAATCCTCACGATCCCGCCCGAACCGACCTGGCGCTGGCCAAGGCCGAGACGCTCATCGAGGCGCTGCCCTATCTGCAACGCTATGCCGGGCGCACTTTCGTCGTGAAATACGGCGGTCATGCGATGGGCGATCCCGGGCTTGCGCATGACTTCGCCGAGGACATCGTGCTGCTCAAGGCAGTGGGCATCAATCCGGTCGTCGTGCATGGCGGCGGGCCGCAGATCGGTGCGATGCTCAAGAAGCTCGGCGTCGAATCGCGCTTCGTCGACGGTCTGCGCGTCACCGACAGGATGACCGCCCAGGTCGCCGAAATGGTTCTGTGCGGTTCGATCAACAAGGAGCTGGTCGGCTGGATCGGCGCCGCGGGCGGCAAGGCGATCGGTATTTCGGGCAAGGATGGCGGGCTGGTCAAGGCCAGCAAGGTGACGCGCACCACCCGCGATCCCGACAGCAATATCGAACAGGCCGTCGACCTGGGTTTCGTCGGCGAGCCCGAGACGGTCGACACGCGAATCATCGAGACGATTTCCGCCGCGGGCATGATTCCGGTGATCGCGCCGATCGCCTCGGGCGCCGACGGCGAAACGTACAACGTCAATGCCGACACGATGGCGGGTGCGGTTGCGGCGGCGATCGGCGCGGCGCGGCTGTTCCTGCTGACCGATGTTTCCGGCGTGCTCGACAAGGACAAGAACCTGCTGACCGACCTGACTCCGGCCGATATCGACCGGCTGGCCCGGAACGGCACGATTTCGGGCGGGATGATTCCCAAGCTCGAAACCTGCGTCCATGCCGTGCTGGCGGGCTGCGAGGCGGCAGTGGTGCTCGACGGCCGCGTGCCGCATGCGATGCTGCTCGAATTTTTCACCTCGCGCGGCGCCGGCACGCTGATCCGCGCCGGATAGGGGCAAGGCACACCGTCGGGCAACGCCCGCCTTGCCCGACCCGCCCCGGCTCGGCTATCAGCGCCCGATCCCGACCCGCTGAAAGGCACGGCCTTGCTGTTCTTCGCGCTTTACGAAATCATCAGTTACCTGATCAACATCATCGTCATCGTCGTGATCGCGCAGTTCGTGTTGAGCCTGCTCATCTCGTTCAACGTGGTGAACATGCACAACGATTTCGTCGCGGCGGTGTGGCGGGCGGTGAACGCGATCCTCGAACCGATCCTCGCTCCGATCCGGCGGATCATGCCGAACACCGGCGCGCTCGATCTTTCGCCGATGGTGGTGATCGTCGGGCTCACCGTCCTCCAGATCGTCCTCAAGAACCTGGCATTCGCATCGCTATGAGCACCGCACAGATCATCGACGGCAAGGCTTTCGCCGAAAGGCTCCGCGCCCGCGTGGCGCAGTTTGCCGCTTCCTTCGAACAGGCCGCGGGCCGCAAGGCGGGACTCGCCGTGGTGCTGGTGGGGGAAGATCCCGCAAGCCAGGTCTATGTCCGCTCCAAGGGCAAGCAGACGGTCGCCTGCGGCATGGCGAGCTTCGAGCACAGGCTGCCCGGGGATACGGCACAGGACACGCTGATGGCGCTGGTCGATCGGCTCAATGCCGATCCGGCGGTCGACGGCATCCTCGTCCAGTTGCCATTGCCCGCACATCTCGACGAGCAGGCGGTGGTCGCCCGGATCGATCCGAACAAGGATGTCGACGGGCTGACGCCGATCAGCACCGGCCGGCTGGCATTGGGCCTGCCCGGCCTCGTGCCCTGTACGCCGCTCGGCTCGCTGATGCTGCTCAAGGACCGGCTCGGCAGTCTCGCCGGGCTCGAAGCGGTGGTGATCGGCCGTTCGATCCTGGTCGGCAAGCCGATGGTCCAGCTGCTGCTCGGTGAGAACTGCACGGTCACCGTCGCGCACAGCCGCACGCAGAACCTGCCCGATGTGGTGAGGCGGGCCGATATCGTCGTCGTCGCAGTCGGGCGGCAGGAAATGGTCAAGGCCGACTGGGTGAAGCCCGGCGCGACCGTGATCGATGTCGGCATCAACCGCATCCCGGCCGCCGGGGAAGGCAAGACCCGGCTGGTGGGCGATGTCGACTTCGCCGGTGTCGCTCAGGTCGCGGGCGCGATTACGCCGGTGCCCGGCGGTGTCGGTCCGATGACCATCGCCGTCCTTCTGCGGAACGCTGTCGTCGCCGCGCATCGCAACGCGGGCATCGCGCTCGATCCGGGGGCGCTTTGAAGCGCCTGCTTGCCGGTCTCGCCGCCGGCCTGGCGCTGCTTGCCCCGGCGATGGCGGTACAGGCGCAGGAAAGCCGCATGGCACGCGGCGGGGGTATGCGCGGCGGTCCGGGCGGGATCGGCCAGCGCGGCTATGCCAACCCCAGCGCCGCCATCGCGGCCGAGATCGCTTTCGCCCGGCTGGTGCGCGACAAGGGCCGGTGGGCCGCTTTCAGGGCGACTGCGGCGCCCGATGCGGTGATGTTCGTCCCCGCCATGGTGCTGGCGCAACAGTGGCTCAAGGGCCGCACCGATCCGGCGGCGCCCCTCGCCTGGCAGCCTCATCGGGTCTGGTCGAGCTGCGACGGCACGCTGATGGTCACGACCGGCGCGTGGCAGGATTCAGGGGGGCAAGGCACAGGGGGGCAGGACACGGAAGACAGGCAGGGCCGCTTCACGACCATCTGGCAGCGCCAGTCCGACGGCGGCTACAAATGGGTGTTCATCCACCGCGACGTGGCAAAGGGTCCGCTGCCCGAGCCCGAGATGATCCCCGCCAGAGTCGCCGACTGTCCCGACCGCCGCCCTGGCGAACGCCCTGCCGGGCTGCCGGGCCGGTCCGGATCGCCAAAGAAGCCGGGGGCGCCCGGGCTGAAGGAACTGCTGGCGGCTTTCGATCCTGCCGCGCGGCAGGGGCGCTCGCAGGACGGCACGCTGGTCTGGCAGGTCACGGCGGACGCCGCCGGCATGCGCGACTTTTCGGCGAAGCTGATGACCGGCGGACAGATGCAGGAAATCGGCAAGGAGCCCGTCGCCGCCGGCTCGTGACACGCGCGCCATGCGCACGATGCTCTATTGCAGCGTCACCTCGTCATCGTCGTCGCTGTCGCACCGGCCGAAGAACTGCATGAGCTGGATGAGCAGCTCGCAGCGCATCGAGATGGTGTCGGCCTCAAGCAGCGCCTGCCTGGCCGCGGAATCGAACGGCGCGATCTGCGAGACGCCGTTGATCAGCGAAATGTCGTCGAGCCGCGCGACCGAAGCCCAGTCGACACGGTAGCCCTGCATCTCGGCGAAGCGGCGCGCCTCACGCTCGAAGCCGGCGCGCTCGACCGCGGCGAGGTGCTGATCCGCCGGCTCATCGAGCAGCACTGCCTCGATCTGGCGGAACGGCGTCGTGACATCAAGCTCGCGCAGCATGCGGAAGCGCGCCTCGCCTTCGAGAACGATGTTGAAGCGCCCGTCCTCCATCGCCTGAACCTCGCCGATGCGGCCGAGGCAGCCGACGGCGAACAGCGGCGCCCCTTCGAACGCGCGCTGCGGCTGGATCATGCCGATGCGCCGGTCACGGGCGAGCGCATCGCTCACCATGGCGCGATAGCGCGGCTCGAAGATGTGCAGCGGGAGATGCAGGCCCGGATAGAGGATCGCCCCGCTGAGTGGGAAGATGGTGATGCGGGTATTCTCTCCCACCGGACTTTCCTATCCGAACAATATCGTCGAGAGGCGCCGGCGCATGGCCGCGACCCAGGGATCCTCGAGGCCGATCGCCTCGAACATCTGGAGCAGCCTGGCGCGCGCGGCGCTTTCGTTCCACTCGCGGTCGGCGGCGATCATGCGCAGCAGCGTGTCGGCGGCGGCATCGCGGTCGCCGTCGGCGAAGGCGGCATTGGCGAAAGCGTACTGCGCTTCCATGTCGGCGGGCCGTTCGGCCGCCGCGGCGCGCAGAGTGGCGAGTTCGCCTTCGTCGGGCTTGTCCCCGGCCAGCGCGAGCGCCGATCGCGCGCGCTTGATCGCGGCGTCGCTGGCCAGCGCCGGGTCGAGCGCAGCGAGCACCGCTTCGGCCTCGTCGGTCCGCCCGGCCATGACCAGGGCGCGGACAAGCCCGCCGACCGCCTGGGCATTGCCTGGCGCCATGTCGACGATCTGGCCGAAGACGCCCGCGGCGCGCTCGCCGTCACCCCCGGCGAGAACATCCTCGCCCATTGCCAGCAGCGGCGCGAGATCCTGCTGCGGCTGGCCGCCGGGCTGGATCGGCAGCTTGGCGAGCAACTGGTCGAGCAGCGCCTTCAACTGCGATTCGCTGCGCGCATTGGTAAGGTCCGCTACCGGCTGGCCCTGGAACAGCGCATAGACCGTCGGGATCGAGCGGATCTGGAACTGTTCGGCGATGAAGCGTTCCTCGTCGACATTGACCTTGGCGAGAATCACGCCCTTGTCGGCATATTCGCCCGCGACTTTCTCGAGCACGGGGGTGAGCGCCTTGCACGGGCCGCACCATTCGGCCCAGAAATCGAGAATGACGAGATGTGTCATCGACGGTTCGGCGACCTCCTTGCGGAAGCGGTCGACGGCTTTTTGTTCTTCGATATTGAGGCCGAGGCTTGCCAAGGCGGATCCTCCACTGGATGCGATGGGCGCAATGTGGGCCTTTCACCGCGTTTGTGAAGGGCGAAAGCGCGATATGCGCGATGTGTTGCGCGATCGTGAAATTTACCCTTGCGAGGCACGAAAGCCACTGCTAGTTGCCCGCCTCACCCCGGCCAGCCGCCACGATGGCGCAGCAGGCCGTGACGTTCGAGCGGGCGTAGCTCAGGGGTAGAGCACAACCTTGCCAAGGTTGGGGTCGAGGGTTCGAATCCCTTCGCCCGCTCCAGTTTTCCTAGATAAATCAGTGAGATAATCGCCTTCAAGGCGAAGCTAATTTGCGCCCTCAATCTATGTCGCCACCATGTCGCCACGGGAAGGCAAGTCAACGCTCTCCCGTATAGAGGTGTCTAAAGTCCTCGAATGCGACGGGTTTGCTCGGCCATTCGCTCCCTGCGTGATAGGAACCGCGAATCTGAACGCGACCGGATTCCAAGCCGGTTGACGCTGGGACGCCTTATATAACGCAGATGGACGGGCATGGTTAGCGCAACAAGTTTGACGGGGGCGGCAGGCGAACACTTCGTGATGAGTGAGCTTCTGCGTCGGGGTATGATCGCCGCACTTGCGCCCGCTGGGGTGCCTAACTGCGACATTGTGGTGACGGACGATATTGGCGAGCGCCTTTGCGCTGTTCAGGTCAAGACACGGCGCGGCAAGGGGTCGGATCGTGGTTGGCATATGGGCAAAAAGCACGAGCAACTAACCTCGCCGTCCTTGTTCTATTGCTTCGTGGATTTCGCAATGGGCACAGGAGCCTCACCGTTCACTTACATAGTGCCTGCGCCGGTCGTTGCCGCGACGCTTTCCGAATGTCATCAAGCGTGGCTGGCGCAGCCGGGTGCCAAAGGCCAAGCCCACAACGATAGCGATTTCCGCCGTTTCCTGCCCGATTACGCGCATCTTGGCATGGGCAAGTATGAGGACGGTTGGCTTGATCCCTACCGCGAGGCGTGGGATTTATTGAAGCAGGCCAGTTAACGGTCGAGAAACGCGAACAATTCCTCGCACCATCTGCGCCTGTCGTTCACTAGGCGGCAATAGGCATCCGGTTTCCATTTGGCGCACTCCGCGATGATCCGATCTAGGCCGATCACATCGTGCAGGCCTGTTTCCTCCATCACCGCTGCCCGCCCCTCTGGGGTAACTGCCCCCCAGACCAATACGGCACCATCTACAGTGACCCGCTGGTTTCCAACCTTCCAATCTCGCGCTGCGGGCACACTGCCATTTGCTGCGGCGAGGAAAGCGGCGAACGCGGGCTTATTATGGTGCTTCAACTGATGTGGTCCGGTCAGGGTGAAGTAGCGAAAGCCGTTGAACTCGATCTCGCATTTCTGCTCTGCGACAAAGCGCCTGCCGGTGCGGCGGCACTCAAAGAGAAAATCGAGAGTTGGATTCCTTACCGGCGAGGTCGCGCATAGCGTTGGGCGACCGAGATTCCTGTAGGGAGCGCGCTCATCCTCGGCCCAAATCTGGACGATGCTTTCCGAAAAGATGCCAAAGACGCGGGAAAGGAACTTACCTCGCGCTGCTGGCACACTCTCTTGCTGAAAAAGGTCGCGGAACGCGGCTAGGTCCACGATCAAGCCCCAAGCCGGTGCGGGTCGTTGGCGAACGGTGGCTTACCGTGAACCTGCCGGAAGGAAGCGATTAGTTCCGCCTCGACCTCGACCGGGATGCGTCCCGGCGTCTCTTTCCATCCTACAATAAGCCGGTCCGTGGCGGGCAACTGCCAGATCAGGCGTCCGCCCCAATGCCCAACGGGCTTTCCCGCGCCGAAATCCGCATATTGGGTGAGGCGACGCCGTAGCTGGTCGGCCTTTCCGATATAGACCACTTCTGCACCATCAACCCAGTTAGCAGCTAAGGCGCCCAATGTGACGGTGGGGTCTTTGCCTTTGAACCAACCGCCGCAACTGCGCTCGGAGAAGGTCACCGGATGATCTGCATCGTATGTGACAACATAGACGCCGCCAGATGCAGGGCACATACTTGTCCGAATGGCCTCAAATGGGAGCCAGCCGGTAAAGCCTGTTTTCTCAAGATTCTGGCGCGTAAATATCATTTGGCGACTTCCCCAACTCGGCAGTCTAAATTGCCACCCATTCGCCGTTTGCGACGATTTCTGTATTGGAGGAAAGGGATGCATACCTCT
>JAITWR010000102.1 GCA_031285165.1 Novosphingobium sp. | reverse complement strand
GTTGATTATCAGCCGTATTTCCGGCCGCGGCAAAAAGTTCGCCGTGGCCGTTATGGGTGAAGTTCGGGAAGTTCGGGAAGCCTGTCCGAAAGGCTCGTGGCTGCACAACCGCACGATCTAGAGCAGCGCCTCGATATCCCGCTCCAGCCGCTCCGGCCTGACCGTCGGCGGATAACGGCGGACGACTTTGCCGTCGCGTCCAAGCAGGAATTTGGTGAAGTTCCACTTGATCCCCCGCGTGCCCATGATGCCCGGCGCTTCCGACTTCAGCCAGGCGTACAGCGGCACGGCGCCGGGGCCGTTGACTTCCACTTTGGCCATCAGCGGAAAGCTGATGCCGAAATTGACCTCGCAGAAGCGCGCGATTTCCCCGGCGTCGCCCGGCTCCTGACCGCCGAACTGGTTGCAGGGAAAGCCGATCACCTCGAAACCGCGATCGCGGTACTTGCGCCACAGCGCCTCAAGCCCGGCATATTGCGGGGTGAAGCCGCATTTGCTGGCGGTGTTGACGATCAGCAGCACCTTGCCCGCCTTGTCGGCCAGGTTCAACCGCTCGCCGCCGGGCAGCGTCGCCGAAAAGTCGGCGATCGTGGTCACGAATCCATCACGGGTGGGGGAAATCGGGGCGGCGGCGATAGGTGAAATCGAACGCGGCTTGCCAGGTCTTGCCGCCGTCGATCGAGGTTTCGCCCACTTGCCGCACCGAGCCGTCCGCCAGCGGCGCATAGCTCATCCGCATCAGCGCATCCTTGCCGGCACCGAACAGACCGCGCCACAGCCCGGTCAGCACCATCCTGCCGTCCGCCAGCCCGCCTTCGAAATCGACCAGAGAATTGTCGGCATCGATCCAGATCTGGCGCCACTTGCCGCGGTGCTTGTCCCAGGTGTTGAGGCTGCCGCCGAGCAGCATCGTGAACGGGCTCCAGGTTTCGCGGATCGCGCAGCCGTTGTAGATCTTGTCGACGGTGCTGGTGCCGACCAGCGACTGCGCATCGTTCGTCCTGAAGACGTTCCAGTTGCCGATCCAGAAATCGAACTGGCCGTGCACTGCGCCCGTGCACTGCGTCGGGATCACCGCGGGCGGCACCGGCGGCGACATCTGCGCCGCTGCCGGCGTCGCAAGCATGCCGAGAGCAAGGGCCGCCGGACCGCGCACTATTCCAGCTTGCCGTCGTGCAGCCGTACCACGCGATCCATCATCCTGGCCAGCCGCTCGTTGTGCGTTGCGACCAGCGCGGCGCTGCCCTCGCCCCGCACCAGCTTGAGGAACTCACCGAACACGCGGTCGGCGGTCGTCTCGTCGAGATTGCCGGTAGGCTCATCGGCGAGGACAAGCCGCGGCCTGTTGGCCAGCGCGCGGGCCACCGCAACGCGCTGCTGCTCACCGCCCGAAAGCTGGCTGGGCCGATGGTCCAGCCGCTCGGCCAGGCCGAGCGCCGAAAGCAGCTCGATAGCTCGCCCTCTCGCCTCACCCTGAGTCTTGCCGGCAACGAGTTGCGGCAGCACGACGTTCTCGATCGCGCTGAAATCGGGCAGCAGGTGGTGGAACTGGTAAACGAAGCCGAGATGGTCGCGCCGCAGCGTCGTGCGATCGTCGCCGTCAAGGCTGGTGGCATCGACACCGGCAATCTCGATCCTGCCGGCAAAGCCGCCTTCCAGCAGGCCGATCGCCTGGAGCATCGTCGACTTGCCCGAACCCGAAGGGCCGAGCAGCGCGACGATCTCGCCCGGCTGCACGGCCAGGTCGATACCGCGCAGCACGTCGATAGTGACGCCGCCCTGCTGGAAGCTGCGTTCAAGGCCGGTGACGGCAACGATCGGATCACTCATAGCGCAGCACCTGCACGGGATCGGTGCTCGCCGCACGGAACGCGGGGTAGAGCGTGGCCAGGAAGCTGAACACCAGCGCCATGATGCAGATCACCGCGATCTCGACCGGGTCCGAGCGGCTGGGCAGTTCGGTAAGGAAGCGGATCGACGGATCCCACAGGTTCTGGCCGGTGAGGATCTCGACCAGGCGCACGATCGGCTGGCGGAAATAGAGGAAGACGAAGCCCAGGATCAGCCCGGCCGCCGTTCCCAGCGCGCCGATGATGAAACCCGTCGTCACGAAGATCTTCAGCAGCGAGCGCCGCGTCGCCCCCATCGTGCGCAGGATCGCGATGTCGCGCGTCTTGGCCCGCACCAGCATGATCAGCGAGGACAGGATATTGAACACCGCCACCAGCACGATGATCGACAACACGACGAACATGGCGACACGCTCGACCGCCAGGGCCTCGAACAGCGACGCATTGATCGTCTTCCAGTCGGTCACTACCGCCTGGCCCCGAAGCCGTTCGGCAAGCGGGTGCAGGATCTGCGAAACCCGGTCGGGGTCATCGGTCGTCACCTCGATCATGCCCACCGAATCGCCGGTGAGCAGCAGCGTCTGCGCATCGGGAATCGGCATGACGACGAAAGCCTGATCATAGTCATAGACACCGATCTCGAAAATCGCCGAGACGTGATAGGCGATCTGGCGTGGGACGGTGCCGAATGGTGTCGAACGGCCCTGCGGGTTGATGATGGTGATGCTGTCGCCCACTTGCGCGCCGAGGTTCTCGGCCAGCCGCGCGCCGATCGCGACGTTGCCCTCACCGGGGCGCAAGTCGTCGAGCCGGCCCGCCTTCACTTGCGGCCGGATGCGGCGGATATCCGCAGGCGTGTTGCCGCGCAGCAGAATCGCCTCGACCCTGCCGTTGAAACTCGCCAGCAGCGGCTGCTCGATCAGCGGCGAGGCGCGGGTGACGCCGGGAGTCCTGCGCACGTCCCGCAGGACATCCTGCCAGTTCTCCAGCCGGCCGCCATAGGCCTGAATGATGGCGTGGCCGTTCAGCCCCACGATCTTGTCGAACAGCTCCGCGCGGAAGCCGTTCATCACGCTCATCACGATGACCAGCGCGGCAACGCCAAGCATCACCGCAACGAGGCTGATACCCGCGACGAGCGCTATGAAAGCCTCGCCGCGCCCCGGCAGCATGTAGCGCTTGGCTATGGTCCATTCGAAAGGGCTGAGGATCAAGCTTGAGCTGCCTGTGGATATCGTTGGGGTCGCCCGCGGTTTAGGGTGCCTGAATCCGGCTGGCAAGCGGCCTGGCGCAACACCGGCGCGCCGATCCCCTCTGGACACGGGGTGCGCGGCTGCCCCATCCTTGCTGCGACAGGAACAACCGGGAGAGGATTCGCCATGGACGACCAGGCCAGGAAAACCGCGCTGCGCATGATTCCCTACGGCATCTACGTGATGACTGCGGGCGACAGGGACGGCGAGGTCGCCGCCGCCACCGTTAACTGGGTGACGCAGACCAGCTTCGCACCGCCGCTGCTCGCGCTCGGCGTCAAGAGCGATTCGGGCGTCTATGCGATCGCGCGCAAGAAAGGCGCTTTCGTGCTCAACCTGCTCGGTCAGGGCCAGGCCGGTCCCGCTTTCACTTTCTTCAAGCCCGCCGAATATGCCGACGGCAAGCTTTCAGGCGAAGCGGTGGCATGGGCCGCGAACGGCGCGCCCGTCCTCACCTCGGCTCCGGCAGCGGTCGAATGCAAGGTCGTGCAGGTGGTAGAGCTGGGCGACCATCACACTTTCATCGCCGAAGTTACGAACGCCCGGCTCAACCAGGCGATCGAGGGCCGGCCCGACGAGGCGGTCCTGCACATGAAGGATCTGGGCGAGAAAGTGTTCTACGGCGGCTGAAAGTGTCCGATCCGAAACTCCGTGCCGTAGCGGATTCAAGGACAATCCGGGGAAGCGGCCGGCACCGCCGCCCTTCCCCTTGCTTTCGCGGCCGACAAAGACCAAATGCGCCTGCAACAAGGCGTGTCCCCGGCCGGAAGATCCTATGAACCTCACTCACCCTTTCCTCGATCGCGACGGCGACAAGCTGCGCGAGGAATGCGGCATTTTCGGCGTTATCGGCGCCAGGGATGCCTCGGCCATGGCAGCACTGGGGCTGCACGCGCTGCAACATCGCGGCCAGGAGGCTGTCGGCATCACCAGCTTCGACGGCAGCGAATTCTATTCCCGCCGCGGCCTCGGGCATGTCGCGCAAGTCTTCGCCTCGGCCGAAGCGCTGGCCGAACTGCCCGGCCACATGGCCTCGGGCCATGTCCGCTATTCGACCACCGGCGGCTCGGGCCTGCGCAACGTCCAGCCGCTGTTCGCCGACCTCGCCTCGGGCGGTTTCTCGATCGCGCACAATGGCAATATCTCGAACGCGATGACCCTGCGGCACGAACTGGTGCAGCGCGGCGCCATCTTCCAGTCGACCTCCGATACCGAGGTGATCATCCACCTCGTCGCCACCAGCCGCTATCCGACGCTGCTCGACCGCTTCGTCGACGCGCTGCGCATGGTCGAGGGCGCCTATTCGCTGATCTGCATGACGAAAGAAGGCATGATCGCCTGCCGCGACCCGCTGGGCATCCGTCCACTGGTGATGGGCCGGATCGGCGACGCGATCGTCTTCGCCAGCGAAACCGTGGCGTTCGACATCGTCGGGGCGGAACTGATCCGCCAGATCGAGCCGGGCGAACTGGTCCAGGTCGATCACCAGGGCACGATCTCGAGCCACCGGCCCTTCGGCCTCTTCCCGGCGCGGCCCTGCATTTTCGAGCACGTCTATTTCAGCCGGCCCGATTCGGTGCTCGATGGCCGCTCGGTCTATGAAGTGCGCAAGCGGATCGGCGTCGAGCTGGCCAGGGAAGCGCCGGCCGAGGCCGATCTCATCATCCCGGTGCCCGACAGCGGCGTGCCCGCGGCAATCGGCTATGCCCAGCAATCGGGCATTCCGTTCGAGCTGGGCATCATCCGCTCGCACTATGTCGGCCGCACTTTCATCCAGCCCTCGGACGGGGCGCGTCATGCCGATGTCAAACGCAAGCACAACGCCAACCGCGCAATCGTGGAAGGCAAGCGTATCGTCCTGATCGACGATTCGATCGTGCGCGGCACCACCTCGCTGAAGATCGTCCAGATGATGCGCGATGCCGGCGCCGCCGAAATCCACATGCGCATCGCCAGCCCGCCGACCGAGCATAGCTGCTTCTACGGCGTCGACACGCCCGAGCGATCGAAACTGCTCGCCGCGCGCATGGACATCGCGGCGATGGCCGCCTTCATCCACGCCGACAGCCTGGCCTTCGTCTCGATCGACGGCCTTTACCGCGCCGTCGGCGAAAGCGGCCGCGCCAATGCCTGCCCGCAGTTCTGCGACGCCTGCTTCACCGGCGACTACCCCACCCGGCTCACCGACCTGGCCGAACGGGAATTGCCCGACCTGCTGACGCTGCCAGTCAAAAGCGTCGCGTGACGGGAGTTTTCGCATGGTAGAAGGGCCTTTCTCCGGCCAGTTGGCGCTCGTCACCGGCGCCAGCCGCGGCATCGGCGCAGCGACCGCCGAGGCGCTGGCCGCAGCCGGCGCGCATGTCGTGCTGACCGCGCGCACCGCCAAAGGGCTCGAACAGGTCGAGGAACGGATATTCCAGGCCGGCGGCAAGGCCACGATCGCGCCCGTCGACCTGTCCGAGCCCGACGGCATCGCCCGGCTGGCCGCCGCCATCTCGCAGCGCTGGCAGGCACTCGACATGCTGGTGATCAACGCCGCGATCCTGCCGCAGCTTTCCTCGGTCGCCGATATCGATCAGGGCGCCTTCAACAAGGCGCTGACAGTCAACGTACTCGCCACCCAGGCGCTGATCGCCAATTTCGACCCCATGCTGCGGCGCAGCGAGAACCCTCGCGTAGTGGGACTGAGCAGCTCGGTCGGGATGAAGCCGCGCGCCTATTGGGGTGCCTATGGCGCAACCAAGGCGGCGTTCGAAACCCTGCTCGACTGCTATGCGCAGGAAACGCGGAACATCTCGAAGCTGCGCGTCGCCATCGTCAATCCCGGCGCCACCCGCACGGCGATGCGCGCACGCGCCTATCCGGGCGAAGATCCCGCTTCGCTAAAGCCGCCCGAAGCGGTCGCCCGGCGGCTCGTTGCGCTTCTGGCCGAACCCTTCGACAGCGGACACAGGGAAACCGTCAGCTAGGGCAGGACGCGGATATTCGGCACCACTCGCCCCACACCTGTCTCATCATCCCACACCCGTCACCCAGAACTTGTTTCAGGGTCCATCCCTCCGCCGACACCGCGCCCACAGGGACAAAACTGCCCGATGGACCCTGAAACAAGTTCAGGGTGACGAGGAAGGGAACGAAGCGGTTCCGCCGGACAAACAAAAAGGGCGGCGCAATGCACCACCCTTTTTTCATGCCTGGTATTCAGCCAGCGCTTACTGGGCGCGGCCGAGTTCCTGCTTGGTCAGCGAGGTCGTGACCTTGCCGTCGACATCCGACAGCGTCGAAGCCGGCACGGTGACGAGCTTGCCGTTCAGGATGACCTGCGGATTGCCTTCCGAGCTGACACGGTAGATCGGGGCGATGCGCTGACCGTTGCCGGCATAGAGCATCTTGCCGGCGTTGACGGCAACGCTGCCCGAAGCTGCCTCGGTAGCGGCGCGAACCGTCTGCGACGATTCAGCGGCGAAAGCCGCCGGGATGGAGAAAACGGCAAGGGTCGCCACAGCGGCGAGAGCGGCAAACTTCTTCATAAAAAATCTCCGATGGTGGAATATGGGGGAGGTGCCTTACAAAAACTAACCTAGTTTAGTATAAGCCATCTGTCAATTGCATAATTTGCAACAAATGTCGCATTTTTCGCAAACAGATAAGTATGCTCACTAGTTATTGCGGCGCAGCGTCTGAATGCCGCAACGCATCATCCTGCGAGCGGACGGATCGCGCAGTGCCGGCCCTATAATCGTCTCAGCGATGCCCGAAAGGTTGATCCGCAGGCGGAATCCGCGCAGGACAGGCCATCGGCGGTCGCACCGCCCTCCCCCAACCTCACAGGGACAGGATGACCATGACGACAAAGGTGATGCAGGGCGTTCGCATTCTCGAGGTGGCGCAGTTCACCTTCACGCCGGCGGCCGGCGCGATCCTCGCCGATTGGGGCGCGGATGTGATCAAGGTCGAACATCCCGTGCGCGGCGATACGCAGCGCGGCTTTCTCAACATGGGCGGCATCAAGCTCGACCCGCTGCGCCACACGCTGATCGAGCACCCCAACCGCGGCAAGCGCAGCATCGGCATCGATCTGGCGACACCCGAAGGCCAGGAAGTGCTTTACGAACTGGCCAAAACCGCAGATGTCTTCCTGACCAACTACCTCCCGCAAGTGCGCCAGAAGAACAAGTTCGACGTCGAACACATTCGCGCGGTCAACCCGGATATCATCTACGCCCGCGGCAGCGCGCTGGGCAACAAGGGGCCGGAACGCCATGTCGGCGGCTTCGACGGCACCTGCTTCTGGAACCGCAGCGGCATCGCCCACGCCATGACGCCGTCCGAACTCGACGGCCCGCTCAGTCAGGGCATGCCGGCTTTCGGAGACTCGATCGGCGGCATGTTCATCGCCGGCGGCATTTCGGCGGCGCTGTTCCACCGTTCGCAGACCGGCGAAGCGGTCGAGATGGACGTTTCGCTGCTGTCCTCGGCCTGGTGGGCGCAGGGCGCGCTGCTGGCGCAGGTCATGGAAACCGACCAGTACCGCCCCAATTCGATGCCGAAGTCGGGCGGCGTCAGCGTCAATCCGTTCATGGGCAACTTCCGCACTTCCGATGGCGGCTGGATCAACCTGTGCACGTTGAGCCCGACCGGGCTGATCCGCGACATCTTCGAACATCTGGGCCTTGCCGAACTGGCCGACGACCCGCGCTTCTCCGAGCCGGTCAAGCTGTTCGAGAACGCGGCGATCGCCAGCGGCTACATCGTCGACGCCTTCTCGAAGAAGCCGTTCGAATACTGGCGCCAGCACCTCAAGACCATGAAGGGCCAGTGGGCGCCGATCCAGACCGTGCGCGACCTCATCACCGACGACCAGACGGTAGCCAACGACATGATCATCGAGGTCGAGGGCGCCGACGGCGGCGCACCGCTCCGTCTGGTGCGCGGCCCGGTGCAGTGGAACGGCGAGCCGCTCGAAACCACCCGCGCCCCGCAGGCATCCGAGCATACCGAGATCGTGCTCATGGAAATGGGCATGGAATGGGATCGCATCGAGGAGCTGAAAGCGAAAGGCGCTATCGCCTGACGCGCACACGGCAACCCTGACCCGCCATGGCGGGGGGGCGGCAGGCCCGCAGGGCGCGATCCGAACGGGAGAGTTTCGCGATGACGCAGGTGATGAAAGGCGTAAGGGTTATCGAGGTGGCCCAGTTCGTCTTCGTACCCGCCGCCGGCGCGGTTCTCGCCGATTGGGGCGCGGACGTCATCAAGGTCGAGCATCCGGTGCGCGGCGATGCCCAGCGCGGCGCCCGGTCGATCGGCGGAATGACTTTCGACCCGGTCGCCAATCCGATGATCCAGCACCCCAACCGGGGCAAGCGGAGCATCGGCATCGATATCTCGACCGCCGAGGGCCAGCAACTGATCTACGATCTGGCCAGGGATGCCGATGTCTTCCTCACCAACTACCTGCCCGCCGCGCGGCAGAAGCTGAAAATCGATGTCGAGCACATCCGCGCGGTCAACCCGGACATCATCTATGCGCGCGGCAGCGGCTATGGCGACAAGGGACCGGATCGTGACCGCGGCGGCTACGACATGACCGCGTTCTGGATCCACAGCGGCGTCGCGGATGCGATGACACCGCAGGAATTCGACGTGCCGTTACAGATGGGCATCGGCGGCATGGGCGATTCGATGAGCGGCATGAACCTTGCCGGCGGCATCGCCGCGGCGCTGTTCCACCGCTCGCAGACCGGCGAGCCCACCGAGGTCGATGTCTCGCTGCTGTCGAGCGCGATGTGGATGTCGGGCATGGTCATCGCGCCCTATCTGCACGGCGGCGGCATGATGCGCATCGGCATTCCCAAAACCGGCGGGGCTGCGGTCAACCCGTTCATGGGCCATTTCCAGACATCGGACGGGCGCGTCATCAGCCTGTTCATCATGGTGCCCGATCACTATATCCGCGACACGTTCGAGCATCTCGGCCTGCCGGAAGCGGCGAGCGATCCCCGCTTCGCCGATGCCAAGGGCCTGGCAAAACACAGCGAGGAAGTGAGCAAGCTTATCATCGGCGCCTTCGCCGCGCAGACATTCGACTACTGGCGCGAGCACCTGAAGACGATGAAAGGCCAGTGGGCGGCAGCGCAAAGCCTGCTGGATCTCGGCGCCGACGAGCAGGCGATCGCCAACGACGCCTTCCTCGAAATCGCGCCGATCGACGGTTCCGCCCCGGTCCGTGTCGTGCGCAGCCCCGTGCAATTCGACCATGCCGCAGTCGATACACCCCGTGCGCCCGAGCACTCCGAACATACTGAAACGGTACTGTTGGAGCTTGGCCTTGATTGGGATCGCATCGCAAGCCTAAAGGCGTCCGGTGCGATCGCCTGAGAGTTCGATCGTCAGAAATTACAAAGGAAGTGATATGAAGCCTGGAACCCGTTTGAAAAGCGCTGCCGACGACACCGAAGTCATGGTGATCCGCACCGGCGGCGGCACGATCGAATGCGGCGGCGCCCCGATGGGCGAGGCCAAGCCCGCCGAGCCCGCAGCGCTCAACCCCGATTTCTCCGCCGGCACACTGATGGGCAAGCGCTATGTCGACGCCGGCGGCCAGTACGAACTGCTCTGCGTCAAGCCGGGCAAGGGCTCGCTGTCGGTCGACGGCGTGGCGCTTATCGTCAAGGACGCCAAGCCGCTGCCGGCTTCGGACTGAACAGAGGAACGCCGGTTAACCGCATGAACATCGCGCTTCTTCTCGAAATGGCGGCGCAGGCCGCTCCCGACCGCGTCGGCCTCGTCTGCGACGGCAAGCGCTGGACATATGGCGAACTGCTTTGCGCCGCACGCGGCGCCTGCGCGCTGATCGAGCGGAGCGGCGCGCACTATGTCGCGCTGCTCGACGAGAGCAGCGAGGCGGCAGTGATCGCGCTGTTCGGCGCGGCCCTGGCCGGCGTGCCCTATTGCCCGCTGAACTATCGCCTGGCCGATGCCGATCTGGCGGCGCTACTCGGCCGCATCGCGCCCGCGCTGGTCGTGGGCGACGGGAAACGCGTGGCCCGGATCGCTGGCGACCAGGGCCATACCGTGCTCCCGCGCAGGGAGTTCACGCTCCAGGCACAGGAACCGGTGCCCGAAGCGGAGGATCGCGAATACGATCCCGGCGCGGAAGGCGTCGCCGTGCAATTGTTCACCAGCGGCACGACCGCGGCCCCCAAGGCAGCGATCCTGCGGCACTCTAACCTGCTCGGCTACATTCTCGGCTCGGTCGAATTCGCTTCGGCCGACGAGGACGACGCGGCGCTGGTAGTGGTCCCGCCGTACCATATCGCCGGCATTTCGGCGATCATGTCCTCGATCTACGCCGGGCGCCGCATGGTCATGCTGCCGGCATTCAGCCCCGAAGGCTGGCTCTCGCTCGTCGCGGGCGAGAAAGTGACCAACGCCTTCGTCGTGCCGACGATGCTGGGCCGCATCATCGCCGAACAGGACAGGAACCCGGTCGAAACCGGCTCACTGCGCGCGATCGCCTATGGCGGCGGCAAGATGCCGGTCGAGGTGATCCAGAAAGCTCTGGCGCTGTTTCCGCACGCCGGCTTCACCAACGCCTATGGCCTGACCGAAACCAGCTCGACCATCGCACTGCTCGGCCCCGACGACCACCGCGCCGCGCTTGCCTCGGACGATCCGAAAGTCCGCGCGCGCCTCGCCTCGCTCGGCCAGCCGCTGCCAACTGTCGAGATCGAGATCCGCGACGAGGACGGCAAGGTGCTTGGCCCCGGCGAGCACGGCGAGATCTATGTGCGCGGCGAGCAGGTTTCGGGTGAGTACAAGGAAAAGAGCGCGCTCGTCGATGGCGGCTGGTTCCCGACCCGCGACGCCGGCTACATGGACGAGGACGGCTACATCTTCCTGTCGGGCCGGGCCGACGATGTTATCGTGCGCGGCGGCGAGAATATGTCGCCGGGCGAGATCGAGGACGTGCTGCTCACGCATCCGGCCATCGCCGATGCCTGCGCCTGCGCGGTGCCCTCGGTCGAATGGGGCGAAGCGGTGGGCGTGGCGCTGGTGCTGCGCGACGGCCATCTGGAACCCGCCGTGGACGAGATCAAGGAACTGATCCGCGCCCGGCTGCGCTCCAGCCGCGTGCCCGACAGAATCACCTTCGTCGCCGAGCTGCCCTATAACGAGATGGGCAAGCTGCTGCGCCGCGAGGTCAAGAAGCTCCTTGGCGACTGACGGCGGCAGCGGCCCCGCTATCCCCCTCGCGCGCTGGGCTGATCGCCGATTGCGCCTGCTCGCCAAAGAAACCGGCTCCCCCCGCATCGCCGCGCTCGACGGCGCGACGATCGTGGGAGAGCGCGGCGCGAACGGCGGCTATGTGATCGGCGGCCGGATCTCGGCCGGCATCGGCGGCAGCCGCCTGATGCCGGCGGCCGACGGCGGCTGGTTCGCGCTGACGTTGATCCGTGCCGAGGACCGCGAACTGCTGCCGGCACTGTTCCTCGACGCCGGCCTCGACATCCGCGACAACGACGCGATCGCCGCTGCCGTCGCGCGACACGATTGCGCCGATCTCCTGATGCGCGGCCGCCTGCTCGGCCTGCCCGTCGCCTCGGCCGACGAGGCGCCCCCCTCCCCGCCCGTCGAAGTGATGACGCGCGGGCCGCACCGCAAGCGTCCCGCCGGCCACCGCCCGCTGGTGGTCGACCTTTCCGCCATCTGGGCGGGGCCGCTGATCGGGCACCTGCTCTGGCTCGCGGGCGCCGAAGTCGTGAAAGTCGAAAGCCCGACACGCCCCGATCTCATCCGGCGCGATGACCCCGCGACCTTCGACCTGATCAACCAGGGCAAGGCCAGCGCGACTGTCGATTTCACCGATGCAGCGCACAAAGCGGCGCTGATCGCCCTTATCCGCCGCGCCGATTTCGTCATCGAATCCTCGCGCGTGCGCGCTCTCCGGCATCTCGGCATCGATGCCGGGGCGCTGGTGCGCGAGACACCGGGCCTCGTCTGGCTCAGTGTCACCGGCCATGGCGCCACCGGCGAGGCGTCGGACTGGACCGGCATCGGCAACGACTGCGGCGTCGCCGCCGGCCTCAGCCGCGCGCTGGCCGACGCGAGCGGAGAGATCGGCTATGTCGGCGACGCCATCGCCGACCCGCTGACCGGCATTACCGGCGCTATCGAGGGCTGGCGTGCCTACGGCAGCGGCCAGGCCCGCCGCATCGGCCTCGCCATGAGCGCAATCACCGCACGCGCGCTGCAAGAGGAACGCGAGCACGATCCGGCCGCGCTCCATGCGGAACTGCACGCCTGGGGCGCCGCGCTCGGCCAAAAATTCCCGTATGTCCGACGGCGCGAGATGTTCGCGCCGGTCCGAAAACCCGGCGCCGATACCGCGCGCTATTTTCCGGCCATCGTGCCGTGCTGATCCGCGACGCGGAAGTCCGGGCGGGAAAGCGCGCCGATGTCCGGCTTGCCGCAGGGCTGATCGCGGAAATCGGCGATTTGCCGCCGCGCCCCGGCGAGGCCGTGATCGACGCTTCCGGCGGGGCGCTCCTGCCCGGCCTCCACGACCACCACATCCATCTCGCCGGCCTGGCCGTGCGCGCGGCGTCACTGCCCTGCGGCCCGCCCGAGGTAAACACGCCCGAACAACTCGCCGCGCAACTCCGCCGGCCGGGCACGGGCTGGATTCGCGGCATCGGCTATCACGAGAGCGTGATGGGCCTGCCCGATGCCGCAGCGCTCGACCGGCTGGTTCCCGACCGCCCCATACGCATCCAGCATCGCTCGGGACGGCTGTGGCTGCTCAATTCGCCGGCGCTTGCCGAACTGCTGGCCCGCGCCGAACCGCCGCCGGGCCTCGATCGCGCTACCGGCCACCTGTTCGACGAGGACCGCTGGCTGCAAGCCGCGCTGGCCGGCCACCCGCCCGATTTCGGACAGGTTTCGGCAGAGCTGGCGCGCTGCGGCGTCACCGGCGCCACCGACATGACCCCGCGCAACGATCCCGCCATGGCCGCGCATTTCACCCGCCAGATGGAAAGCGGCGCATTGCTCCAGCACTGCCTGCTCGCGGGGGAAGCGGCGCTGGCGGATGCCCCCGCCGGCCCCTGGCGGCTCGGCCCGGCCAAGCTCCATCTGCATGAAGCCACTTTTCCGGCCTTCGATGATGCCGTTACCTTCGTCGCCGCCGCGCATCACCGGCAGCGCGCGGCCGCGGTGCATTGCGTTTCGGAAATAGAACTGGTCTTCGCCCTGGCCGTGCTGGAGGAAGCTGGCGCGCTGCCCGGAGACCGGATCGAACATGCCTCCATCGCCGCGCCCGAACTGGTGGCGCGGATAGCCGCACTCGGGCTCGCGGTCGTGACGCAGCCCCACTTCGTCGGCGAGCGCGGCGACCGCTATCTGGCCGATGTCGAGCCGCGCCATCATCCCGATCTCTATCGCCTGGGCAGCCTGATCGCAGCGGGCGTCCCGCTCGCCGGCGGCAGCGATGCGCCATTCGCCGGCGCCGATCCGTGGGAGGCAATGGCAGCCGCCGTTTCACGCCGCACCCGCACGGGAAAAGTCATCGGCGCCGGCGAATCGCTCACGCCGGAACAGGCGCTGGCGCTCTATCTGGCCGATCCGGCCGACCTCGCCCGCCCGCGCCGAATTGCGCCGGGCGCAATTGCCGACCTCTGCCTGCTCGACCGGCCCTGGGCGGCGGCACGCGGCGCCCTGTCATCGTCAGCCGTGTGCGCGACTTTCGTGGCGGGCCGGCTCGTCCACCACCGCATCGACCAGCCCCCAGCCTAGCGCCTGCCGCGCGCTGAGGCGCTTGCCCGAAAGGATCATCAGCGCGGCCCGCTGCCGCCCGATCCGCCGCGTCAGCGCAACACAGCCCCCCGCCCCCGGCAGGATGCCCATGGCAAGCTCCGGCAACTGGAACCAGGCATTCGGCAAGGCGGTGATCCGGCGCGCCCAGGCCGCCAGTTCCAGCCCCGCACCGACGCAGGCGCCCTGGACACGCGCTTCGAGCCGGTCGGCGCAACGCGCCGCCGCATGGGCGGGCAGGGTCCGGGCGCGAATGGCGTGCGCAGAGGCCGGGTCGGTGGTGATGCCGAATTCGCTCAACTCCGCGCCAAGGCTGAATACCCTGCCATTGGCCCTGAGGACGATCCGCGTGATCCCGGTATCGAGCGCGGCCAGAGTGAAGGCTTCGCACAGCCTATCGCGCATCGCCCGATCCATGGCATTGCCGCTTTCCGGGTGATCGAGCGTTATCGTCAGCCGCGCATCCTCACGCGTCACCGCAACCCGCCCCTCGCTCCGGTCGCAGGCCCGCGCATTCGCTGCCCGCCAGCGGGTGTGTTCCTCGCTGCCTTGCAGGACGGCATAGGCCAGCGATTCCGCCGTGAGCCCCAGCCCTTCCGGCAGCGACGGCAGCAGGCGCAGCAGTTGCACCGTGATCGCGGCCGCCCGCGGCGTGGCAAGCACCTGCCGCGCCAGCAGTCCGGCACCGACCGGCGGCTGGACAACCGCATCGAGCATCGGCCCGAGCGGATGGGCCGGATCGCCGATGCCGATCACCGGGCAAGGCGGCAGGGCGAGGACATCCGGCCCATCCGCCGTCCGGTCGAGATCGACGAAGGCGATTGCCCCGTCCCAGACCGTTTCGCCCGGCCATAGCCGCCGCGCGTCGATAAAAAGGTCGTCGATAGACACTCCCGCTCCTTTAGGCGCCCGATTCGCAATGCGCAAAAGAGCAAATTCCGCACCGCCCCGGCCCCGGCAAAGCTAACCAGGGTAAGGGAAAAAAGAGATATTCTCATTTATTGTTGACATGACGGGCAAATCGCGCAATCCCGCCGCCATAAAAATGGAAGGAGAGGTTCCATGCCTGCCGCATCGGCCCCGTCGAACAAGGCGAAGATCGCCCGTCGCGTTATCGAGGTTCTCGAATATTTCGACGACACGCATCGCGAAGCGACGGTGATGGATATCGTGCGCCGCTATAATCGGCCGCAGTCGAGCACGTCCGAACTGCTGTCGAGCCTGGTCGAGCTGGGCCTGCTCTACAAGGATCCCTATTCACGCTCCTACAGCCTGGCGCCGCGCGCGGCGCTGCTCGGCACCGCCGGGCAAACCAGCGCGATCCGCGACGGCAGGCTGGTCGGGCTGATCGACCGGCTGGTCGCGCAGACCGGCCTTTCGGTGGCGCTGTTCGGCCGCGTCGAACTGAAAGCGCAGATCGTAAGCTGGCACGCCGGCTCCCGCGCCGCGGCACAGGCGACCTGCGGCCTGTTCGGCGGATTGCAGGAGCCGCTGACCGACAGCGCCGCGGGCTGGCTGCTGCTTTCCACCATCGCCCAGCCGCGCCGCGACGGCATCCTGCGCCGGCTCAACGCCGAAGCGAGCGAGAGCCGCAAGTTCGCCCTGGCGGAAATGGCCGCGCGGGTGCAGGCCTGCCAGGATCGGGGCCATGTCCACGGCAAGGCCGGCTTCGGCGCGACGGCGGAAGTGCTGGCGGTCCTGCTGCCGGGTCAGGACGAGCCGCACCCGATGGCAGTCGGCCTCGTTTACGGCCAGGAGGACAGGGTCAACCGCGAAAGCCTGCTGCACTGCATCGGCGAGGCAGTCGAACAATGCTTCGCCCCCGGCGAAACGCTCACCGCCACGGTGGAACGGCTTTCCAACGCGGCCTGAAAGACCGTTGCGAAACGCGCTTTCAGCGCATTTGCCGCCGCTGCCCCGAGACACTGATCGCCACGATACGGGCGGACAATCACCCTCCGGGCCGGGAGTAAAGAGACACTGTTTCTCATATCCTGCGGAATGCGTTGCATCTCGGCAACGCTGCCGGAAATTTCATCGCCCGCCGCGGGAATGGGCATGGCCATCCCGCACCCGTCGCGTAAGCAGGGCGGGCTCATGGATTATTCCGTTCAAGGCTATAGAGGCACCGTCCGCTTCATCAGGGGAAATATCATGGCCATTACCAGGAAAGCGGCGCTCGCCGCTGCAACCATACTCACCGCCTGCAACGCTCTGCCCGCCTGGGCGCAGGATACGGGGGGGGGGGGGGACACCTCCGCCAATGACATCGTCGTGACCGCGCAGCGCATCGAGCAGCGCCTGCAAGACGTGCCGATCTCGATCACCGTGCTCGACCAGAACAAGCTGGCCAACAACAATATCTCGAACCTGAAGGACATCGCCTCCTTCACGCCCGGCTTCGCAGTCAACAACCGTTACGGCGCGGACAACACCACGTTCACCATCCGCGGCTTCTATCAGGAACAGCGCAGCTTCGCGACGGTGGGCGTGTTCTTCGCCGATGTCGTTGCCCCGCGCGGCAGCGGCGCGACTTTCGGCGGCGATGGCGCCGGTCCGGGCGCGATGTTCGATTTGCAGAACGTGCAGGTGCTGAAAGGGCCGCAAGGCACGCTGTTCGGCCGCAACGTCACTGGCGGCGCGGTGCTGCTGGTCCCCAAAAAGCCGACAGACAAGCTTGAAGGCTATGTCGAGGGCAGCGCTGGCAATTACGATATGTGGCGCGCACAGGCCGTGATCAACGTGCCGCTGTCCGATACGTTCCGCATCCGTGCCGGCGTCGATCATCAGGATCGCCACGGCTATCTCAAGAATGTCGGCAATCTCGGCGACGGCAAATTCGACGGCCGCGACATGGGCGATGTCAACTACTGGGCCGCGCGCCTCAGCATGCTTGGCGAACTGACGCCCAATCTGGAAAATTACACGATATTCTCCTACACCCATTCGCAAAGCAACGGCATGATCCCGAAGATCACCGCGGCCTTCCCCGGAAATTCCAACCAGGCAGCTTTCGGCAACGAATCGGTGGCGCAGATGGTGCGCGAAGCGCCCTATGGGTTCTGGTCGGTATCGAACCGCGTGCCCGATTCCCAGTCGATCGCCGAAACCTGGCAAGTGATCAATACGCTGACCTGGACCGCCAGCGACAGCCTGACGGTCAAGAACATCCTGTCCTACGGGGAAATGCGCGGCAAGACCAACCTCGACCTGTTCGGCAACTATGCCCTGCTGCCGGGCGTGACTTTCGGCAATGAAACGAGCCGTGACGTTCGCGGCTTCGCCTTTACCCACAACAACGGCATGGCCGGCTATACCAACGCCCAAAGCTCTTTCGTCGCAGAGCTGCAATTCCAGGGCCATCCGGGTGACGGCCGCTTCACCTGGCAGGCCGGCGGCTATGCCGAGCTGAACGATCCGCTGGGCTGGTCGGGCGTGCAGACCGCATCGTTCACCGCCTGCACCGATGTCCTGGTATTCAACTGCCTGCCTGCGGCCGTGCTCGGCGGCCCCTCCTTCGTACCGTCTGGAAACCCCCTTTACAACGCGCTGACCATTTCCGGCGGCACCGGCGCCTACTCGCTGCAACAGTCCCGGTTCCGCGACTATGCGCTCTATGCCCAGGCCAGCTACAAGCTGACCGAGCAACTGACGCTGACCGGCGGCATCCGCTACACCTGGGACAAGATGAATACGGACCTGATCAACCTGACGCCGGTGTTCACGCTGGTGCCCAGCAATGTCCGGTTCGCCTGCACAAACCCCAAGGCTCCCGGCTACAACGGTGCCCCCAATCCTGCAAACTATGCGACCTATCTCAGCCTCACCGACGCCCTGACCGACTGCCGGCAGAACCTGCACAAGAACACCCGGGCGCCGACCTGGCTGTTGCAGGCGGATTACAAGCCGGTCGACAATGTCATGCTCTATGGCAAATGGTCGCGCGGCTACCGCCAGGGCGGCCTCGCCGTTTACGGTCCCGACCCGCTCCAGCCCTATGACAAGGAAACGGTCGATACGTTCGAAGTCGGCGCCAAGACGAGCTGGCGCGGCTCCATACCGGGCAGCTTCAATATTGCTGGTTATTACAACAATTTGCGTAACCAGCAGTTGCAACTGGGCGTCGCCTGCAATCAGAACAAGCCGCTTCCTCCCGGCCAGACCGACTTCATCATCTGCACCGGCAACGCCACGATCATCAATGCCGGCAAGTCGCGGATCTGGGGCATCGAGGCGGACCTGAACGTCTCGCCTTTCGAGGGAATGCGGCTCGACCTGTCCTATGGCTATATCCATGCGCGGCTGCTGAAAGTAACCATCCCGGTGGTGCCGGGGCCGTACAACGATATCACGGCGCCGCTGTCGAAAGGCTGCTCGGGCGAACAGTGCGATACGCTGCCCAATTCCGGGCCGCCGCATCAGGTGGTCGCTTCGGCGAATTACACCCTGCCGCTCGATCCCTCGGTCGGCAGGATCAGCCTGGGCGGCACGTTCGTTTACCAGTCGCGCCGGCGCATCGTTGCCGACAGCGTGCCGGGATCGGGCGGCGGCATTGCGCCTTCGTCCAGCGTGCTGAACCTTTCCGTCAACTGGGAAAACGTCGCGCAGATGCCGATCGACGCATCGTTCTTCATGACCAACGTGACCAACGAGAAAGTCATCCAGCAAATCAACGACAACACCGCGCGCGGCTTTATCTCGTCGATCGTCGGCGAACCGCGCATGTGGGGTTTCCGCCTGCGCTACAAGTTCGGCCAGTAAGGCCGGGCGCCACACGGGCTTTTTCCGCACCTGGCGGCGTCTCCCCCTGGGGAGGCGCCGCCTTTTTATTGCCCGATCGCCGCGGCGATGGTGCGAGATTCCCGTTGCCGCCGGCGGCCATTCCGTGCTGTTGCGGATTTTCGCGCCGGGCCGCCGGTCTTTATTGCGGGAGAGAGGAAACCCATGAATTTCGACCTGACCGAAGAACAGGAAATGGTCCGCGACACTTTCGCGCGTTTCCTCGATGAAAATTCGTCGAGCGCGCGCGTGCGCGCGGCCCTGCCGAGCGGTTTCGACCCGGCGCTGTGGCGCGGCCTGGCCGAACTGGGCGCTTTCGCCCTGCGCGTGCCGGAAGCGGCCGGCGGGCTTGGCCTCGGCCTGTTCGACGCCGCCATCGTGCTGGAAGAAGCCGGCCGCACGCTGGCATCCGGCCCCATGGCCGAAGCGCTCGTCGCCGCGCGGCTGCTGGCGCAACTGGGCGGCGCGGAAGACCTGCTCGGCCGGGTCATCGCCGGTGAAACGGTGGCCACCATCGCCATGCGCGACATTGCCGATCTGCCGCGCCAGTGGGTTGCCGGCGGGCTCGTCGCCGAGGTGGTAGTGGCACGCCGGGGCAGCGACGTGGTGCTCGTCACCGTGCCGGCCGAGGCGCGCGTGGCCGAAGACAACCTGGCGTCCACGCCGATCGCCGAAATCGACCTTGCCGGCCTGCCGGCCACTGTCCTCGGCAGCGGCGATGCCGCGCTGGCTACTTTCGCCGCGGGCATCGAGGAATGGAAGCTGCTGATCAGCGCCGCGCTTTCGGGCCTGTCGCGCGAGGCGCTGAAAATGGCCGCCGCCTATGCCGGTGAGCGCAAGGCGTTCGGCGTGCTGATCGGCACGTTCCAGGCCATCTCGCACCCGATGGCCGATCTCATCTGCGAGATCGACAGTGGCAAGCTGCTCGTCTGGAAAGCGATCCGCTCGATCGCCGACGGCGAGGCGGAGGCCGCCGCGCAAGTCTCGCTGGCCGGCTGGTGGACGGCGCAGGCCGCCGCGCGCACCGTCACCCAAGCGGTCCACACTTTCGGCGGCATCGGCCTTACCATCGAGCACGACATCCACCTCTACAACCTGCGCGCGAAAGCCTGGCCGCTGGTGCTGGGCGATCCCGAGCAGCTTCTCGCCGAAGCCGGCCGCCGCCTCTATGCGGGCGAAACCACCAGCCTGCCCGATGCCGGCGCCGTGCCGATCGAATTCGACCTGGGCGAGGAAGCGCGCCAGGTGCAGAAGGAAATCCACGAATTCTTCGCCAAAAACGTGACCGACGAGGAACGGGCGAAGTTCCACTATTCGTGGGAAGGCCACAACCCGCGCATCCACAAGAAGCTGGTCGAGGCGAATCTCGCCTATCTGCAACTGCCCAGGGATGTCGGTGGCCGCGGCCTCAGCCCCTATGCCGTCACCGCCGCGCGCGATGCTTTCGAGGAAGAAGGCTGGAACAACCCGGTGGCCAGCGTCGCGCAGATGGTAGCGCTGATCATGCACCGCTTCGGCACCGAGGAACTGAAGCAGGACGTGCTGGCCAGGGTCATGTCGGGCGATGCCATCTGCTCGCTCGGCTATTCGGAGCCGGGCAGCGGCTCGGACGTTTTCGCCGCGCAGTGCCGCGCGATCCCTGACGGGAACGGCTGGAAGATCGAAGGCACCAAGATGTGGACCAGCGGCGCCAACCTGACCGACTATGTCCTGATGCTGACGCGAACCAATCCCGAAGCGCCCAAACACAAGGGCCTGACCATGTTCATCGTGCCGCTGAAAGCCGAGGGAGTGACAGTGCAGGCGGTCCATACTTTCATGGACGAGCGCACCAACATCACTTTCTACGACGGGGTGAAGATCCCCGATTCCTGGCGGCTGGGCGAAGTCGACGGCGGCGCCCGGACGATGGCGGCCAGCCTCGAACTGGAACACGGCGGCGGCTTCGCCAAAGTGCAACGGGTGATGCTGGAGGAAGCGGTGGAACTGTGCCGGCAGATCCCCGTGCCGGGCGGCGCCAGGCTGATCGACCAGGCCAACGCGCAGGGCCGCCTCGCGCGCAGTTACGCCAACTACCTCGCCGCCGAACTGCTGCAATACCGCGCCAACTGGGCGCAGGTGGAAAAGAAGGCGAACCACGCCTACGGCCCGATGACCAAGATGTTCTCGTCCGAAAGGTTCACCACCGATTCGCGCGACCTGCTGGATCTCACCGCCCCCTGGTCGCTGTCGAAGCGCAAGGGGCCGGCCGGCGCGATCAACCAGGACTATCGCCACGCCCACGGCACGACGATCTACGGCGGCTCCAGCGAAGTCCACCGCAGCATGATCGCTGAAAAAGGCCTGGGGCTCCCCCGCACCCGCGCCTAGGGAGCGGCGGCTCACCGGGGCCTTATGGCCGCGCATGACAGACGACGGAAAATTCATGGGAGTATGCAAATGTCCGATGCCCCCCACCTGCTGACCGAGGAAAGCGACGGCATCCTGATCGCCACGCTGAACCGGCCCGAAAAACTCAACGCCATATCGCGGCAGATGATGGACCTCTTGACCGAGGCAGTGCTGCACTTTCGCGACAGCGACGCGCTCAAGGTCATGCTGATCCGCGCCACCGGGCGCTATTTCAGCGCCGGCGCGGATCTCAAGGCCGGCGGCCAGCGCGTCGTCTCGCCGTCGGTGAGCGGGGTGCAGAGCGCGCGGGCGATCCGCGAGAACCACCGTCTCAATCTCAACAACATGCAGCAGTTGTGGGACGAGATGGAGCATATCGAAAAGCCCTTCGTCATCGCCCACCATGCCATGTGCGTCGGCGGCGGGCTGGAAATGAGCCTGTCCTGCGATTTCCGCCTGGCCGCGAAAAGCGCGGGCTATGCTTTCCCCGAAGGGCTGTTCGGCGTGCTGCCGGCATCAAACGGCGTCAGCCGCCTCACCCGCGTCTGCGGCCCGCACTGGGCGCGCTGGCTGGTCATGGCTAACAAGCAGGCCAGCGCCGACATGGCTTTCACCATGGGCCTGGTCCACCAGGTGTTCCCCGACGAGACGTTCGAGGCCGAAGTCATGGACTTCTGCCGCCACCTCGCCAAACAGAACGGCGAGCAGATGGGCGCGGCGAAAGTGGCGATCGAACTGTGCGCCGAAGTCGGCCGCGACGCCGGCCGCCATATCGAGCGCATGGGCAATTCGGGCCTCATGCTCAATCCCAGCTACCTCAAGGGCATGGAGGAATACCTCAAAGGCGTGGGCGGCAAGGGGAAATAGCCGACAGGGGGGCAGCGCCTGCCTGAATGTTGGAAAATGTTCCACATGAAACATTTTCCAACATGCTGCTCCTCCCCCGATGGGGGATAAACGGGGCGATCAGGCTATTTGCATTCCTGAAGGTGGCGCGGTTTCCTCCGGCCATTTTACTTTGGCGGCCAGCAGGTTGGCCAGGGCCTTGTCCCAATAGGCGCGGTTGTTCGCCAGCGCCTTGAAATCGAATTTGTCCGAAGTGCGGAATTCCATCACCTCGACTCCGTTCTCGCCCGGCACGTAGCTGTAGGGTACGTCGGTGCCGAGAAAGAAGCCGTCGCCGGGACCGAGTTCCTCGGTGCCGATCCTGAGACTGCCCGAGACGATGAAATAGAGGCAGTCGGCGCTGTGGCTGTGGCGGGGCAGGGGATAGCCGCTTTTGAACCAGCAATAGGTCAGGCTCATGCCGGGGCGCGCGTAGAGCAGCTTGACGGCGCCGCCGTCCATCATCCCGTGCTGCATCAGGCCGGCCATGCCGGCGGCCTCGGCCGCGGTCATCGGCGCGGTTTCCATCGGGCCGCCCGCGGCATAGTCCTGCGCGTCGCGGGCGCGGAAGATCTCGAAGCCCGGTGCGTCGCCTGCTGCCATTGCCGTTCTCCCCATTACCGTCCTTCCCATAGCCGTCCTTCCCATAGCCGTCCTTCAGCGCCGAAAAGGTCAACCAGCTTAGAATAAGGCTGGATTATAATAAGCCTTGCTATTATCTCGCAGCCATGGACGAGAATATTGGCACAATGCTGGCCCAGGTGTCACGCCTCTTGCGACGCCGCTTCGACGAGCGTGCCCGCGGCATCGGCGCGACCCGGCCGCAATGGCTGGTGTTGAGCCTGCTCAGTTTCAACGGCGGCATCAACCAGGGCGGCCTCGCCGAACTGCTCGAGGTGGAGCCGATCACGCTCGGCCGGATGATCGACCGGCTACAGGACGCGCAACTGGTCGAGCGCCGGCCCGACCCGGCCGACCGCCGCGCCTGGCGCCTGTTCCTGACCGGGAAAGGGCAAACGCTGCTCGACGGGCTGCACCCTTTCGCGCTGGAGACTTACGAGATGGCGCTCGAAGGGGTGAGCGAGGAGGATCGCGCGGTGACGATGGCAGTTCTTGCGCGCATGCGCGGCAACCTTTCGCGCCGCCAGGCGCTCGATACGGCCCCCACCGGCGGCTGAGGGACGGCGGGAGGCGCAACCATCGCCATAGCGTTGCGCGATTTCCCTTGTCGTCGGCGCCGGATTTTGGGAACCGTGCGATCCTGTTTGTCATGGATGGGTTGAACTGTGGGCAAGGCGATAGTCATTACCGGCGCGGGGATCGGATTGGGACGGGCGCTTGCGCGGCGCTTCGCGCGCGAGGGCGAGACGGTCGTGCTGCTTGGCCGGACCTATGCCAAAGTGCAGGCGCTGGCCGAGGAACTGGGCGAGCCGCATTTTGCGATCGAATGCGATGTCGGCCAGCCCGATTCGGTGCGCGCCGCTTTCGCGCGGATCGCCGAGCGCCTGCCCGGAATCGACGTGCTGATCAACAATGCCGCGATTTACGAGCCGTTCATGGTCGCCGATGCCACCGACGACCAGATCCTCAAGATCATGAACACCAATTTCGCCGGGCCGATCTTCACCAGCCGCGCGGCCATTCCGATGATGGCAAAGGGCGGCGCGATCATCAATGTCACCAGCGAGGCGGTCGCGCTCGAATTCCCGATGCTCTCGCTCTACGCCAGCACCAAGACCGGGCTCGAGCGGTTCACCGAATCGCTTTCCAGGGAACTGGAGCCGGCCGGCATCCGCGTTTCCACCGTGCGCGCCGGGCCGATGTACGAGGAAGGCAAGGAGGTCAACGCCTGGGATCCCGAGGCGGCGATGCGCTTCGCCGGGCTTTGCGCCGCAGTGGGCATCGATTTCCGCAGCCGCCCGATCAGCCGGGTCGATTCTGTGACCGGCGTGTTCCGCGCACTGATCGACCTGCCGCCCGACGTGCGGGTCACGCACGCCTCGATCGAGGCACGCCACCCGTAATCGCGGCCCGGCCCCCGCAATCATTTCATCAGGCATTCCAGTCAGGAAACCAGGACAATGACGACACTTCCCGAAGCCAAGCTTTTCATCGACGGCCAGTTGCGCGATGCCGCCGGCGGCCGCACCTACGATGTCATCAGCCCCTGGACCGGCGAGCCGGTCGGCAAGGCCGCCGATGCCACTGCCGGCGATGTCGAGGCGGCGATCGCCGCCGCGCGCCGCGCCTTCGACGAGACCGACTGGTCGACCAACCGGGAAAAGCGCCTCGCGCTGGTCAGGAAATACCGCGAGCTGTTCGAAGCCGCCCGCCCGCGCCTGGCCGAGCTGGCCATCCACGAAGCCGGCGCCGCCATGGGCGCGATCGACAAGGCCCATGTCGCCCTGGCCTTGCAGGGCTGGGACGATTACCTTGAGGTGTTCGACCGGGTGCAGTGGGAAAAGGACTATGGCAACAAGTTCGGCTATGGTTACGAAAGCCACCGCATCGCCGTTTACGAGCCGGTCGGCGTCGTCGCCGCGATCACTCCGTGGAACGTCCCGCTCTATGTCAATATCGGCAAGGTCGTCGCGGCGCTGCTCGCCGGCTGCACCGTGATTCTGAAGCCGGCGCCCGACACCCCCGGCGCCGGCGCCATTTTCGGCGAGCTTGCCAGGGAAGCCGGCTTCCCCGATGGCGTCATCAATGTCGTGTTCGGCCAGAACCCGGCCGAAGCGGGCGAGATGCTGGTCAAGGATCCGCGCGTCGATCTCGTCTCGTTCACCGGCTCGACCGCCGTGGGCAAGCGCATCATGGAACAGGGCGCGCCGACGCTGAAGCGCGTGTTCCTCGAACTCGGCGGCAAGTCGGCCAAGATCGTGCTCGACGATGCGCCGAACTTCGCCATGGACGTGCTGACCACGATGCTGATTTTCCACGCAGGCCAGGGCTGCGCCGTGCAATCGCGCCTGCTGGTACCGGAAAGCCGCTATGAGGAAGCCAGAGCCATTCTCAAGCAGGGCTATGAGGGGCTGGGCGACAATTGGGGCGATCCGGCCAATCCCGCGCACCTGATGGGGCCGGTGATCAACAAGCGGCAGATGGAGCGTGTGCTGGGCTATATCCAGATCGGCCAGGACGAAGGGGCGACGCTGCTGTACGGCGGCAGGGCGCGGCCCGACAAGGGCAGCGGCTATTTCGTCGAGCCGACCGTCTTCGTCGACGTGAGGAACGACATGCGCATCGCCCAGGAGGAGATTTTCGGCCCGGTTCTGGTGGTCATCCCCTACAAGGACGACGAGGACGCGATCCGCATCGCCAATGAAAGCGCCTATGGCCTTTCGGGCGGCGTTTCGGGTAGTTTCGACCGCGCGATGAAAATCGCCCGGCGCATCCGCACCGGCTCGGTGGGCGTCAACAACGGCATGTGCATCGCCGGCGATATCCCGTTCGGCGGCTACAAGGCCAGCGGCATCGGCCGTGAATGGGGGGTCGAGGGGATCGAGGAATTTCTCGAAACCAAGATGATCGCCTATCCCGCAGGCGCATAGGCAGGGGCATGGGAAGAACGGGGGTAATGGCGGCGGGCAGCAGGAAGGCCGATCGCACCGCCGAACCGCATGGCGCTGCGGCCGGCGCGACGATCGGCACAACTGGCCGGGTCAGCCACAACCTCAACGGCCAACGGCTCGGCCGCAAGGGCAGGGGAACGCGTGACCGCATCCTGACCGCCTGCGCCGCGCTGCTGGCCGATCCCGCGGATGCGCCGATCTCGATGAGCGCCATTGCCCGCCGGGCCTCGCTCGGCATGACTTCGCTTTACAACTACTTCGGCGATCTTACCGAAGTGTTGCTGGCAGTGCTCGATCCGGTGATGGCCACGGCGGAGGAAAGCTATCTCGCCATCCTGCGCGAGCGCTGGCCCGATGCAGAGCTGAGGCATCGCTGTCATGCTTTCATCAATGCCTATCACGGATTCTGGGCAAGGCATTCGCGGCTGCTCCACTTGCGCAATGCCATGGCCGACAGCGGTGACGAGCGGATGCTGATCCATCGCGTGCGATCGACCGAGCCGCTGATCGGGCTGTTCGTCGCGCAGATGGACGGCGAGGGCGACGACATGCAGGCACCGCTGCGCGGCGTGGCGACCGTGCTGATGACGGGCATCGAACGCACCGTGACCGTCGCCACAGATTCCATCCTGATCGGCCTGTTCGGCGAAGCCCGCCGCCGCGACCCGGACTATTACCTGCAACCCGCAGCGCGGCTGATGGAACTGGTCATAGCCGACACCCGCACGGCCGGCTGAGACGAGGGCAATCGGGCAGGCCGGCAGGCTTTATCTGTCGAAATCCATCAGCAGCCGCGTCAGCTTCTGTTCGGCGATGCGCCAGCCGGCGGCGGTGCGGACGTAGCGTTCGTGATAGTGGCCGTAGGCGGTGAGCGAGCGGCCGTCTTCCCAGATCAGCCGGTCCTGCAAAGGCCAGATCGCCCGCGCTTCGTCCCCTGCGATCGTGATCTCGGGGAAATGGACCTGATGCGCGGTCCTGGCAGTCTCGATCGAGGCGCGGGTCGCCGCCACGGCCGCCTCGCGCCCGTGGTACACGCCGCCGCCGCCGGGAGAGACATCCTGCACGAAGTCCTCGGTAAACAGCCGGCTCCAGCCTTCCCAGTCCTTCGTGTCGAGCAGCCGGCAATAGGCGGCCTTGAGATTGGCGATCGCCAGCCAGTCGGCGAAGTCGGCACCGCCCGGCATCATGCCGCTTCCCCCGCCAGCCGTTCGGACACCAGCTTGCGCAGTTCCGCGGTCTTGACCTTGGCACTGCCGGTGGTTTCGAGATCCGCCTCGGCGAAGAACAGCACGCGGCGCGGCACCTTGTAGCTGGCGAGCTTTTCCCGGGCGAACCCCTTGATCTCGTCCTCGTTCAACACCGCGCCCTCACGCGGCACGATGCAGCCGACCACCAGTTCGCCCAGCAGTTCGTCGGGCACGCCGACCGTCTGCGAGAGCTTCACGCCCGGATGCTCGCGGATGACCGCGTCGATTTCCAGCGGCGAGACATTGGCGCCGCCAGTCTTGATGATGTCGTTGAGCCGGCCTTCCCAGAACAGCCTGCCTTCGGCATCGATCCAGCCGCCGTCGCCGGTGCGCAGGAAGCCCTCGTCATCGAGCGACTGGTCCAGCGGGATGCCGACATAGCCGAGCATCAGCGTCGGCCCCTTGACCGCGATCTCGCCGCGTTCGCCCAGCGGCATCGTCTCGCCGGTCAGCGGCGCGACGATCTTGAGCGTGGAGCCGGCCGTGGGCAGGCCGTGGCTGTTCACCGTGACCGCGTCGGGCGTTCCCGAGGGATAGACCGAGATCAGCGTGAAAGTCTCGGTATTGCCATAGGCCTGCGCGGGCTCGCGCCAGGTGGTCGCAATCGTCGGGTGGCGCGCGATCGGGGTCATGGCGTCGATGTAGTGCAGCGCGGAAAGATCGGCGGTCGCATAGTTCGGCGCAGCTTCGAGTTGAGCCCACTGGTGCGGCCAGGCGTTGAGGAACGTGGCTTTCTCCACTTCCATCAGCTTGAGTGCCGCTTCGGCATCGAACCAGCGCTGGAGCACGAGCGATCCGCCGCGCGACAGCGTGCCGCCGAGCGCCATGGCGAAATTGCCCGACCAGAAGAAGCCGTTGGCCGACCACATCCGCACCGGAATCGCCGGATCGACCGCGTACCACTGCGCCCAGCGCCACAATTGCAGGCAGACACCGCGATGGGCGGAAAGGATGCCCTTGGCCTTGCCGGTCGAGCCGGAGGAAAACTTGAGAATGCCGGGATCGGCCGGCGCAACCGCAGCACTCGCCGCCGCGACGAGTTCGGGTGCAACGTCATTGCCCCGCGCCAGAAAAGTGGACCAGCCCTCGATGGCGCCCTGCCCCCGATCACTATCGACCATGGCGAGATGGCGCAGGAACGGGAACTTGAGCGAAGCCAGCGCGCCCGGAGCCGCCGTCGAGATTTCCGGCTCAAGGCCGGTGACGATGTCGGCGAAGTCCTTCTTCAGCACGCTGCGTTCGAGCAGCAGCACCGAGATGCCCGACATCTGGAGCACCTGCTCAAGCTCGGTGGGGGTGTAGAAAGTGCTGATCGTCGTCGCCACGCCGCCCGCCAGAGCCGCGCCGAACAGCGAAGCAAGGAATTCGGGGCGATTGGTCTGGAGCACGCCGACGCGCGTGCCCTTGCCCACGCCGCAGGCGACGAGCGCGCGGGCCACTGCCATCGCGCGCTGCCACAACTCGTCGTAAGTCCAGCGCACGACCTTGTCGCCCTCGCGCAGGACCAGCGCCTCGCGCGGGCCGTAAGCCTGCGTCACTTCGCGCAGGTAGCCGCCCAGAGTCAGCGCGCCGATGCCCGCTTCATCGGCAAGCGGAATGCCGCGCGAGATCGACAAATCCCCGCCGACATAGTTCCAACCCGTCATCTTTCCGCTCGCTCCCTGCCCCTCAATAGGGCAACTGCACTTCGTTGGTGGAGACGACGACCTTGGCGCCGTCCTGGTTCGTCATGGTCACTTTCACCTGGACCACCGGGAAGCCCCATTCGGACTTCTCGATCTTGTCGATCACCTCGCCGTCGATGAACGTCACGTCGCCCTCAAAGGCCGGCGAGCGGAAATCCGATCTGGCATGGCGGACCATGCCGTCGTGCCCGGCCCAGAAGGCCAGATAGTCGGTGTTCCACGCCGCCATCGTCGCGCCATAGCCATAGGCCCGCGCCATGCCGACCTCGCTGGCGTAGCTGTCGTCGATATGCCCGCGCGAAGGGCCGACATAGAGCCCGTCACGCGCGCGCGGATCGACCAGGGCCAGATCCTCGTCGAAACCGAAGCCCTCGACCCAGCCCGGATCCTGGTTGATCCACGGATCCTCCACCCCGGCCGGCGCGGTCCAGTGGAACGTGCCCCAGATGTTGAACAGGAAAGCGCGGTATTCGGTGGTGAAACTGGCGATCGAATGCGGCCCGATCACCCGGCGCGGCAACCTGTCGCCGACTTTCACTTCCTCGAAATGCGGCGACCTGCCCTCGCGGTTCGACAGCAGCCAGGCGTGGCGGAGCCTGTCGATCTCCCTGATCTCGTCGCGGGTCCAGCGCTTCGGCGTGCCCGCCATCGCTTCGTACATGCCGCGCTTCTCGGCCTCGGCGGCAAGATAACGGATCGCGGTGGAGCGCGCCTTGGCAACCATGTCGCCGCGCTGGTTGCGATGGATCGTGTCCCCGCGCGAGAACATCGTCGGCCCGGCGAACTTGGTGTCGGCGACCTTGTAGTCGAAGAAGCGCCGCTCCTGGAACAGCTTGTCGCCGGGGCGGACGAGCGTGCCGTACCACCACCACTCCTCGCCGCCGAAGATCAGGTGCGAGCCCGGAATATGGCCGACACAGGCCGGCTGGCAGCCGTGGCCGTAGTCGAGCGCCACGGCGATCGACTGCGGCGCGACGATATCGCCGAACCGGCTGCTGGCGGCGAACTCCTGATCCCAGTGGATCGGGTTCACATAGTCCATCGCCATGACCCAGCGGCGGATATCGGACTTGGCGCAAGGCTCCCACAATTGCCCCCCGCCGACGAGCTTGCCGACCCGGTGGTCGACATCGGAAAGGTCCATCCGGACGCCCTGATTGCTTTCGATATCCGCCATCTTGTCTCTCCCGGCTGGCGCGTCTCTCAGCGGCGAACGTCGACGATCAGACGCCCGCGGACCTTGCCGTCGATCAGATCGCGCGCGGCGGGGATCGTCTCGGCCAGGCTGATCTCGTGCGCGATCGTATTGAGCAGCGCCGGATCGAGATCGCGGCCGAGGCGGTCCCAGGCGGCCTGGCGCGGCTTCTGCGGGCACATCACGCTGTCGATGCCGAGCAGCGAGACGCCGCGCAGGATGAACGGCATGACGGTGGTGGCAAGGTCGCTGCCTTGCGCCAGGCCGCAAGCCGTGACGGTGCCGCGGTATTTGGTCTGCGCGATGGCATTGGCCAGCGTGTGACTGCCGACCGAATCGACCACGGCGCCCCAGCGCTCCTTCTGGAACGGCTTGCCGGACTCCGACAGTTCGGCGCGCTGGATGAACGAATCGGCGCCGAGCGTCTTCAGGTATTCCTGCTCGGATTCCTCGCCATAGGAAGCGACGACAGTGAAGCCCGCCTTCTTGAGCAGCGCAACCGCGACCGAACCGACACCGCCGGGCGTACCCGTAACCAGGACTTCGCCGTCTTCCGGCTTCACGCCGAAATTGATCAGCGCATCGACGCTCAACGAGGCGGTGTAGCCGGCAGTGCCGATGCCCATTGCCTGAAGGCCGGTGAACGTCGCGGGCAGTTTGACCAGCCAGTCGCCCTTGAGCCGCGCCTTGGTGGCAAAGCCGCCCCAATGCACCTCGCCCACGCCCCAGCCGTTGAGCAGGACCGCATCCCCGGCCTGAAACTGCGGGTTGGAGGATTCGCTGACAGTGCCGACCAGATCGATACCCGGAACCATCGGCCAGCGGCGCACGACCGGACCGTCGCCGGTGATGGCGAGGCCGTCCTTGTAGTTCATCGTCGAATACTGGACATCGATAGTGACATCGCCTTCGGGCAACTGGCTCTCATCGAGCTGCGTCAGCGAGACTTTCTGGCCGTCGTCGGTCTTTTCGATCAGGATCGCGGAAAACATTGGGATCTCCCTCAAACAAATGGCCGGTCAATCGGCGGCCGGTGAAGCGGATGATGCCGCAGCCGGAGCTCGCGGCCGGCGAAGCCGTTCGGCTATGCCGGGATAAGCCTCGGCCCGCAAGGAGCCATACATCGACAGGCGCAGGCATTCGTCGGCGAAGCGGCGCGCCAGCACGGTGCGCCCCCGATCAGTTTCGGCATGGGCGCGTGCCCAGATCGGCCAGAGGAAGATGCCGGCGAGGTTGATCACCGAAAGCACTTCGGCATCGACTCCCGGCACTGCCAGATCGCTGGCGGCAAAGCGTTCGAGCGAGCCGCAATATTCACGCCAGAACGGATCGCGCGCCGGATCGGCCGACGACAGCACCTGCATCAGCCAGACGCGGCAAAGCTCCGGGTTGTCCATGGCGAACTGGGTCAGCCGCCCGGTCATGCCGGCAATGTCGACTTCCTCGATGCGGCGCTCGCCGATCGTCGCGGGGTCGCCGAAAGCGGCGCGGAACAGCTTGTCCGAAGCCCAGTCGACCGCCGCCTGGATCAGCTTCTCGCGCGTTTCGAAATGCTGGTAGGCGGTGCCGCGGTTGACACCGGCGAGATGGGCGACTTCGGACAGGCTGACGCCCTCCGGCCCGTCCTTGGCCAGCAGGGTGCCCGCCGCCTCGAGAATCACCTCGCGCGTGGCTTCGGGATCGCGCGGGCGCCGCCTGGCTCGTGTCTCCATTATGCTCCGCCTCGGCCCCGACAAGTGAACAGCACTGTCGCCTATTTGCCCGCGGGTCAATCGATGCGGCCCGGAAATTTGCGCACAATGCCTTTATTGCCGGCCCGCAACGGGCTCTCGGCCAATCAGGCCGCGCTCGCGCAGCTCGGCGGCAAGGCCCGCCGCATGGGTGAAGTGATGCGCCTGCCAGCCGCAGGCGCGCGCCGCGGCCACATTGTCGGCATTGTCGTCGATAAACAGCATCGCGCCCGGCGCGTGGCCGAAACGCCCGGCCGCCAGCGCGAAGATCGCCGGATCGGGCTTGTACAGCTTCTCCACCCCGGACACGACGATGTCGCGGAAGCGGTCGAACACCGGCTGCCCGGCGCGGAACGGCGGCCAGAAATCGGCACTGAAATTGGTGATCGCGTAAAGCGGCACGCCGCCAGCGGAAAGTTCCTCGACCAGTTCGATGCTGCCCGGCACCGGGCCGGGAATGGTTTCGTCGAAGCGCGCCGCGAAAGCGCGGATCAGCGGTTCATAGCGGGGAAACAGGGCGATCCGCTCGGGGATCGTGTCCGCCAGCATCCGGCCCTTGTCATGCTCGTAATGCCATTCGGGCGTGACGACATAGGCGACGAACCATTCCAGCTCGTCGCGGTCATCGATCAGCTTGGCGAAAAGATGCCGCAAGTCCCATTCGAACAGAACCTTGCCGACATCGAATACGACTGCCTCGACCATGCCGTCACCCCGGACCGGACCGGGAACACCGGCAAAGCGCGCGGAACGGCAGGCTTCAGCCCTGGCGTGCCTTGAAGCGGCGGTTGGTCTTGTTGATCACATAGGTCCGGCCACGGCGGCGGATGACGCGGTTGTCCCGGTGGCGGCCCTTGAGCGACTTGAGGCTGTTGCGAATCTTCATGGCTGTCTCTTTCGCGGCGCGGGCCGCCCAAAAATCGAAGCCGGGCCGTTAGGGGGCCAGCGCCGCCAAGTCAAGCGGCACGGCGGATTGGGCAGCGCTTTTTCGCCGGGCCGGCGCCCATGCACAACGGGTGCACAACGGGCGCCCGGATGCCGCGCCCGTTCATTTTGCGGAAAGCGCCGGCGGCCTAGGCAGACGACTCTCGCTGCCCGGAGTTTCCATGCCCGTTCGATCGACATTGGCAGTTCTTGCCGGCCTGATTCTCGCCGCTTCCGGCTCCGTGCCCGCCCTGGCCCGTCCCGGCGGCTGGGGCGGCTGGGACGGTGCCGCATGGGGTGGGCCGGACCGGGACGCATCGCGCTCCACCGCCGGCCGCCGCGAAGGCCGGATCGAGGTCAACCGCTTCGTCGCCGGGGACGATGCGGCCAGGGCTCTGGGTCACGGCCGCATCGCCGTGGCCGCCGACACGCGCGGCCAGGACTACGTGCCGCAGGGCGACCGCGCCGCTTTCGAGGCGGCGGTGATCGACCAACTGGTGCGCGCCGGTTATGACACCGCCCACGCCGATGCCGACGACGGCCAGCTCGCGGAACTCACCGTGACGCGCACCACGGTCGAGGCGGCCGGGGAAAGGCGCAGGCCGGTGAGCGGCGAAATGGGCATGTCGATCGGCAATCGCGGCACCGCCTATGGCCTGGGGCTCAACATCGATCTGTCGAAGCCCCGGCCGCCGCTGGTCGCGACCCGGCTCGAAGCCCGCATCCGCGACCGTGCGACCGGCCAGACCCTGTGGGAAGGCCGCGCCGAAGTCGCCGTGCGCGAGGGCAGCAAGGGCTGGACGGAGCAGGATATCGCCGCGCGGCTGGCCGAAGCGCTGTTCAGGGGCTTTCCCGGCACCTCGGGGGAAACTATCCAGGTGCGATGAACAGCACCGACATCGCCATCTCCTCCGCATTCGATTCCGGCAATATCGAGGTTCTCCGGGTTGCCGGCGCCACGGCCGCGCTGGCGATCCGGCCCGACCGCGATTCCGCTTTCTTCCAGTGGTTCCACTTCCGCGTCACCGGCGGCAAGGGACGTGAACTGCAACTGCGCATCGGCGGGCTCGGCGCCTCGGCCTACCCGATGGGCTGGCCGGGCTACCGCGCCTGCGTTTCCGAAGACCGGCATTGCTGGAGCCGCGCCGGGACGACCTGGGAGGAAGGGGCCGATGGCGGCACGCTGACGATCCGCTACACGCCGCGCAGCGATGTCTGCTGGTTCGCCTATTTCGCCCCCTATACGATGGAGCGGCACCACGACCTCATCGCCCGGACGGCGGCAAGCGACGGCGTGGATTACCGCTGCCTCGGCACCAGTCTCGACGACCAGCCGATCGACTGCCTCGAAATGGGCACCGGCCCGGTCCGGGTCTGGCTCTACGCGCGCCAGCATCCCGGCGAGTCCATGGCCGAATGGTGGATGGAAGGCGCGCTTGCGGCGCTGACCGATCCCGCCGATCCCGTCGGCCGCACACTGCGCCGCCGCTGCCGGCTGCATATCGTGCCCAACGCCAATCCCGACGGATCGCGCCGCGGGCACTTGCGGACCAATGCCGTCGGCATCAATCTCAACCGCGAATGGCACCGACCGAGCGCCGAACGCTCGCCCGAAGTGCTGGCGCTGTTGGGTGCCATGGATGCAAGCGGCGTCGATTTCTCGATGGACATCCATGGCGACGAGGCGATCCCCGCCGTGTTCCTCGCCGGCTTCGAGGGCATCCCCTCGCTGAAGCAGGAACAGCTTTCCGCCTATCACCTCTACCGCGCAATCCTCGCCCGCCGCACGCCCGATTTCCAGATGCGGCGCGGCTATCCGGTGGCACCGCCGGGCAAGGCCGACCTGTCGATGTCGACCAACCAGATCGCCGAACGCTTCGGCGCCGTCGCGATGACGCTGGAAATGCCGTTCAAGGACCATGACGACCTGCCCGACCCGGTCCGGGGGTGGAGCCCCGAGCGCAGCCGCCTGCTGGGCCGCGAATGCCTGGCGGCGCTGGCCGAATGGCTGGATGAGCGCGGAAAGCGGCCCGGCCCGGCTTAAAGCATCGCCGGCACCACTCACCCCGCACCCGTTCCTTCTTCTTCGCGGCCCCTCCCCCCACACCGTCACCCTGAACTTGTTTCAGGGGGACGAAGAAAGGGGGCGAAGCGGTTCCATCCGGCCCAGCCTGAACCGGAACCGCACCGGCAGCGCCTACCCCGCCGGATTCACCAGCATCGCGCCCGTCGGGTTCGCGGCGGGCAGGCCGTGCTCCTTTTCCCAGGCCGCGATATCGTCATAGCAGCCCTCGACGATATCCGCATAAGTCTCGCGGAACAGCGGGCGCTGCTCGGCATGGTCGAAAACGAAGGCGCGGTTGTTCCTGACCGCGTTCAGCACGATCGGCGCGATGTCCTCGGGGCGGTAGAACGCCTGGCTGGCGGCGACATCGTGCGATTCCTCGCCGACATGCACCTCGCCCGTGCCCGGACCGCCGAATTTCGCCGGGCGATATCTGGCATTGTTCACTTTCATCCCCGTCGCGACGCCGCCCGGACAATAGCTCGTGGTATGGACGCCGTGCCCGGCAAGCTCGAGCCGGAGATTCATCATCAGGCCGATGATGCCCGCTTTCGCCGCGGAATAGGGCGCGTGCGCCGGAATCCATCCCGGCAGCAGCCCGGCCATCGAAGCCGTGGCGCAGATATGCCCGCCTCCGGCCGCGATCATGCCCGGCAGAAAGGCGCGGACGGTGCGCATCACGCCCATCAGGTTGACATCGATGATCCAGTCGACATCGTCGTCCGACATTTCCGTCAGCGGATCGAACGAAGTGGCGCCGGCATTGGCGAAAACGAGCTGGATCGGCCCGAGCGCCGCAGTCGCCTCCTGCTGCATCCGCCGGATCGATTCGCGATCGCAGACATCGCACCGGATCGCCACCGCCCTGCCGTTCGCGGCGTTGATCGCATCGGCGACTTTCTGCGCGTTTTCGAAGATGATGTCCGCCACCGCGACCGGGGCGCCCTGCCTGGCCAGTTCCCTGGCAAGCCCCATGCCGATGCCGCTGCCACCGCCCGTCACCACTGCCGCCTTGCCGCTGATATCCGTCACAGACCGATCCTCTTTTTTTCCGGTTATTGATACCGGGCCAGCCTAATCCGCGCCCCGCACTTGTCCATCGGCAAAAAACGCCGGTGAGCCGGAAGGCGCCGGGGCGATGGCACGGCGGATGCGCATTATCCGGCGACTGGCGCGATCACGGTAAGCCACAGCCTTGCCAGATCCGGCAAACTCGCCGGAGCTTGCGATCGAAGCCCGGCTCGATCCCGCGGATCACCACGATCCCGGGCGCGAGCCCCAGCATGGCGAAGCGTGCGGCGAGCCGCGCCCGGACCAGCGCGTCGGCTTCCGGCGGCAACCGGCTGTCCAGCCTGACGCGGACGTTCGCCGGGCCGGTCTGCTCGATACGGAAATCCTGGATGGCCGGGTGGCTGTCGACAACGGCATTGCGCAGCACGTCGGGCGTCACCATGCGGATCGCGCCATCGGGACCGGCCAGATGAAAGATGTCGTCGGCCCGCCCCTCGATCCGGCGCACGGCCTGAAATGGCGAGCCGCAGGCGCAAGGCCCGGCCGCCAGTTCGAGCAGATCGTTCATGCGATAGCGCACCAGCGCCTGGGCGCGCCGGGTGAAATCGGTGACGACAGGCGCTTGCAGCGCACTGCCCGGCGCCGGCTGCTCCCATGCGAAATGCACCACGTCCTCGGCGAGATGCAGCGTGCCGAGCGGGCAGCTCACGCCGAACAATCCCTCGGTCGCCATGTAGATTTCCCGCACGATGCGGCCGGTGGCCGCCTCGATGATCTGCCGATCCAGCGGGTCCAGCACTTCGGCGCCGCTGAAGATATGCCTCGCCCGCAGCATTCCGCGCTCGGCCAGCCAGCGCAGCACCCTGGGCGGGGCGACGATCGTATCCGGCGCGAAAGCGGCCAGCCCGTCCGCCCCGCGCGCGATCCCTTCCGCCAGGTCGAAGAAGCCGAGCGTGATGCGGCTGCCGCTGCTCGCCGCGCGGTAGAGCGAGGACAGCCCCGGCAATGCCAGCGCCACGCGATGCCGGCGCCACAGGGCATCCGGCAGGGCCTTGGCCAGAATCGTGCCGAGCCACATGAAGCGCTCGGCATCGCTGATCAGATAGTACCCGCGATTGCCGCTGGTGCCGGTGCTCTGGCCGACGACGAAGCCGCCGACCCGGTCCGCACCTGCCGCGATGGCATCGCGCACCGCGGCGATCCCGATGCCGCCGACGTTCATCCCGGCGAAATGCGCCATGAGCCCGGCCTTGTCGATGACCGGCCACCGGGCGAACGGCCGGTCGCGAAAGGGGCGGTAACAGGCCATCCGGCGCACGACATGGCTGCGCAGGGCCTCAATCCGCTGCGCCTGGTAACGCTCCAGCGATGCGCGATCGCGCAAGCGCCGCGCCCGCCATCGCGCCGCCAGGAAGCTGCTCGCCGCGATGAACCTGAAGTACGAAGACACGGTGCCGTTCCGCCGCAATGACCCTGCCGCAACGGTAGGCGAAAGCCGCGAATATGGCCACCGCCCCGGCCGCCATTTCGGGGGTTTACCTTTCCCCTCCCCCCCGGTAATGGCCGCGAGCCGATCCGGCCCCGTCACGACCATCGCGACGACGGTAACGGCCCCATCGTCTAGCGGTCAGGACGCGGCCCTCTCACGGCTGAAACGCGGGTTCGATTCCCGCTGGGGTCACCAAACGGGAAACCTCCC
>JAITWR010000085.1 GCA_031285165.1 Novosphingobium sp. | reverse complement strand
AGATCCCGCTGAACCTGCCGCTGACGCCGTCGAAGCTGATGGACGTGATCGAGGGGCGCACCGCTGCGCAGGCGGCCGAACCGGCGCCCGCACCTGCTGTTGTCGTGCCGGCTGCTACGGAACCCGCTGCCCCGGCCGCGCCGCAGGCGATCGACGGTACCTGGCAGATGGCCATGGACACACCGATGGGCGCGCAGGAGATGACCGGCCGCTTCCAGACTGCGGGCGAAGTGCTGACCGGCGTGCTCGAAAGCCCCGAAGGGAACCAGGACTTCACCGGAACGGTCGCCGGCAACCGGCTGAAATGGGAAATGAAAGTCACCAGGCCGATGCCGATCACGCTGAAATACGACCTGACGATCGAAGGCGACACTCTCTCGGGAACCGCGAAGCTCGGCATGTTCGGCAAGGCGAAAGTCAGCGGCCAGCGGGCCTGAAAGCACGATCCCCGCTTTGCGCGGTGCCCCTCCACCGCCCGCTACGCGGGCCCGGTGGTGGAGAGGTTGGCGGGCGTCCCCGGACAGGCGCTAAAGTTGCAGCCCGGCCGTCTCGGGCAGGCCGGCCATCAGGTTGAGATTCTGCACCGCCGCGCCGGCGGCGCCTTTGCCGAGGTTGTCGAGCATGGCGATCAGCCGCGCCTGGCTGCCATTTTGCGCGCCGAAAACGTAAAGGTCCAGCCGGTCGTTCGGCAAGCCCGAGCGGCGCAGCAGCAGTTCGTCGGGCACATCGCCGTGGACAGTGACGATCCGGCCGCCGGCATAGGCATCGGCCAGGCACTGCCGCAGCGCTTCGGGCGCGCCGGCCTGCTTGCCCAGCGCGGCCATGGCGGCAAGCGGCAGCGGCACTTCGACCACCATGCCGCGATGCGCCGGGATCACCGCGGGCGCGAAGACGGGCGGGTGGACCAGGCCGGTGAGCCGGGTCATTTCGGGCACATGCTTGTGCCCCAGCCCCAGGCCGTAATCGCGGAAGGCAATGTCGGGATCGTCCTCGAAGCGCGCGATCAGCGCCTTGCCACCGCCCGAATAGCCCGAAACCGCGTTCACCGTGTAAGGCCAGTCAGCCGGCAGCAGCCCCGCCTTCACCAGCGGCGCAACCAGCGCGATGAAAGCGGTGGCATAGCAGCCCGGATTGCTGACTCTCATGGCCGCGGCGATCGTCTCGCGGCCGACCGCTTCGGGAAAACCGTAAGTCCAGCCGTCGGCGACACGATGTGCCGAGGAGGCGTCGATAACCCGCGTGCGGGGATTGTCGATCATCGCCACGGCGGCCCTGGCAGCATCGTCGGGCAGGCACAGGATCACGAAATCGGCCGCGTTCAGCGCTTCGGCGCGGGCGGCATCGTCCTTGCGCCGCTGTTCGGGCAGGGTGAGCAGGGTGAACTCGCCCCGGCTTGCCAGCCGATCGGCGATCTCGAGCCCCGTGGTGCCGACGGCACCGTCGATGAAGACACTTGCGGTCATGGCGTTTCCAGGCTGCTCATCGGAACGTAGCCGACCGGCCCGTCCTCGCCATATTGGCCCCAGGCCCAGCCGCCGGCAATATCGAGTACGTCGAAAATCGCACCGGCGGGCAGCGCGCCGATCTCATCGGCATCGGCCCTGGCTGCATTGTGCAGCGCGGCCCCCCCGCCATCGACCCTGTGCGGCATCGGCACCGCGTAATGCGGTACGAAACAACGGCCCGCGAGCCCGATATGCGCAAGGTCGCCGCGCACCGGCAGGCGCCCGACTTCGGCGGTCACGCCGGGTCCGGTGAGAATGAACATGCCCTCGGGCAAAGCAGGGCGCATAGGGGCATCGGACACGGACAAGGACGCATTTTCTCCTGGAGCGAAGACCGCGGCGCTTATAGCGGTCATGGCATCTGCGCAAGTTTGCGGACGGCCCTGCGCTGCGCCTTGTGGCGAAATCGGTCAAGTCAGCGCCGGTTTTGCCTGTTATCATCGCCGCCTGGATCGGGGGAGAGGCAGGAAATGCGGGAAGCGGACCGGCTGGTGCATGCCTATTTCGCAGCGGTGACGGCGGGCGAACTGCCCGACGCGCTGCTTACCGGGGACATGACCGCCTGGACGACCACCCAGGGAACGATGAGCAAGGCGGCCTATCAGGAAGTCATCCGGCTGCTGGCGCGCATTTCCAGAGTGCCGCTCCGCTTCACGGTGGATTCGATCACGGCCGAAGGGGATCGCGCGGTGGCAGAGGCACGCTCCGAAGGTGTGCTGATCGATGGCGAGCCCTATGCCAATACCTATGTCTTCGTCCTGCGCATCCGCGACGGACGGATCGCTTCGATCGCCGAGCATTTCAATGCCCTGATCGTTCAGGAAAAGATGATGCCGCTCGTGCGCGGCGGCCAATAAGGGTGGCAACGATGACCAGAGCCATGCGCCTCCATCAGCCGGCAAGCCTCGACAATCTGAAACTTGCCAGCAGCACGGCCGCGACGCCCGGACCGGGCGAGATCAAGGTGCGCATCCGGGCCGCCTCGCTCAATTTCCGCGACGGGCTGGTGGTCGACGGGTTTTTCCCGGCGCCCGACGGGCTGATCCCCCTGTCCGACGGCGCCGGCGATGTCGTGGCGGTCGGCGACGGCGTGACCGGGTTCAGGCCCGGCGACCGGGTCGTCAGCACCTTTCACCCCAACTGGCTTGACGGGCATATCGAGAAGTCCGGGCTCACCAACACACCGGGCGGCCCGGCCGACGGCTTCGCCTGCGAGGAGACGACCCGGCCCGCCACGCATTTCACCCGTGCGCCTGCGGGTTTCTCGCCCGCCGAAAGCGCCTCGCTGACATGCGCCGGCGTCACCGCCTGGCGGGCGGTAGTGACCGACGGGCAAGTGAAGCCGGGCGCGACCGTGCTGATCGAGGGAACCGGCGGTGTTTCGCTTTTCGCGTTGCAGTTCGCCAAGGCGGCGGGCGCGACGGTGATCGCCACTTCGGGCAGTGCCGGGAAGCTGGCCAGGCTGAAGGCGCTCGGCGCCGACCATGTGATCGACTACCGCGAAACCGGCAAATGGGGCGAGGCGGTGCTGGCGCTGACCGGCGGCCTCGGTGTCGATCATGTGATCGAGGTCGGCGGGCCGAACACGATCGGCCAGTCCTTCATCGCCGCGCGCACCGGCGCGCATGTCGCGATCATCGGCGCGGCCGGCGGCTTCCAGGTGGACACCATGCCTTTCGCCATCGTCCAGGCGAAGCGGCTGCGGTTGCAGGCAGTCACCGTCGGCAGCCGGCGCGACCAGATCGACATGGTCCGCGGCATCGAGGCCGCCGGCATCCGCCCGGTGCTGGACAGATGCTTCAGGCTGGAACAACTCGCCGACGCGTTCCGCCATCTCCGGTCAGGCGCCCATTTCGGCAAGGTCTGCGTGGAGATATAGAGCATCGCGCATCATACCGGCACCATTTGCTCCGCACCCGTCACCTCATCCCTCATCGTCACCCTGAACTTGTTTCAGGGTCCATGGTGCAGCCAACACCGCGCGGCAGGGGTAAAATGCCCGATGGACCCTGAAACAAGTTCAGGGTGACGAAGCAGGAGGACAAAGCGGTTCCGATTAGCCGCATTCTGATATAACCTTTTACTATAAAATAGTTTTTGTGAAAGGCCGCTTCCTGCTTTTCCCCGTTCGTGTCGAAGGGTTCGGCACGAACGGGAATTAAGACTCTAGCCGCCCCAAGGTCTGGTGCGCGCGTGTTCGGAAATGGCGGCCTTGACCGACATCGAGCCGATTCGCGGGATTTCGATCGTCATCGTTTCTCCGGGCAGAACCGGGCCGACATCGGCCGCGCCCGACATGAAGATGTCACCCGGATAGAGCGTCATCTGGGTCGAGGCGAAAGCGATCATCTCGGCCGGGCTGCCGGTGAGATCGGCAAAGCTGCGCTCGCCGCGCAGATCGCCGTCGATCCAGAACCTGTAGCCGAGTTCGGACGGGTTCGGAATCTCGTCGGCCGTAACCAGCCACGGCCCGATCGTGCCATAGGTGTCGAAGGATTTGCAGAAGGCCCAGTCCTCGCGCTCGGGCTTCAGCGTGGAATCGAACGCACAGGCATAACCGGCGACATGGCTCAGGGCTTCGTCGATGCCGACCGGGCGATCGATCTTCCTGCCGATGATGATCGCCAGTTCGGGCTCATGGACGGTCGTGCGGTCGGGCCAGCGAATCTGGAGGCCGGCGCTCGGCCCCGCCAGCGCGGTCACTGCCTTGCCCATGAAGCCGATCATACCGAAAGGCGCGCCCATGTGCTTCCAGTTGCCGGCGCCGGCAACGAATTTGGTGGGATTGGCCACGGGCGCCAGCAGACTCACCGCGTCGAGCGCAATCGCCGGCTCTCTCCCGGCCAGTTCGGCCATGCGCGGGGCGAGATCCGGCAGATTGGCGATCAACTGGTCGCCGGGCGGCACCGGCCAGCGCAGCGGCGGCAGGGCATCGGTGATTCTGGTGACATCGCGGATGCCGTCGTCCTCGACGATGCCGACTCGCGGGGTGGCGGCGCTATCGTGATTCAGCGTGAAACGGCAGATTTTCATAAGGTGCTTTCCCTGGCTGTCCTGTCCCGGTTTGCAACCGAGCCTATCGCCTGTCCCCGGCCCGCGCCAAGCATTTCGCATCCTTCCGGCGATGCGGCAGGGATTTCAGGACGACAGGGCAATCCGCCGCGGAACGTCACCCGCTCATATCCGTCTCGCGCTCGACCACGGTGGCGATGCGCATGGTCGGGCGGTGGAAGAACCTGAGTTCGTCCTGCACCACTTCATCAGGCATGACCGTGGTGGTGATATATTGCAGCGTGCCCTTGTAAGTCTCCTCGTCGTCGAACCACATCTCGGTCACGACATCGTAGGGCAATTCCTCGTTGGTGCCGCTTTCGGCATGCGGCTGCGGTTCCAGATAGCGGCGGAAATAACGCGCGATGCCCGACATATAGGGACGGCAGAGCGGCACATGGTTGTTCTCGTAGTAATCCCGGAACGCCTCCATGCTGATGCCGGGTTTGCGCTTCATCAGCAGCAGGATTTTCCAGTAGGTCTTCTCGGCCATCGTTCATCCTCTCATTTCCCGAACATTCAGGCACGCTAGAATATCGTGCGCAGAAGCGGGAGCCGGTTTTGTGCAAGGCCGATGCGGCGGCAAATACCCGGAAAGCCCGCCCTAGCCGATCTTTTCAAAGTCGCGCGATTTGGGCAGCAGCAGGAACAGCAGCGCGCCCGCCGTGATCGTGCCCGAGACGAGAAAGAGAAAAGGCGCGAAGCTGTCGGTCAGCTTCAGCGTCAGGCTGATCGCCGCCGCGCCGGTCGCCGAGGTGAGGAAGCTCACGCAATGCACGAGGCCGAGCGTCGAGGCATAGATGCGCAGCTTGAAATAGCGCGCGACGAGATAGCAGAGCAGATCGCTTTCCGCGCCGATCGAAAGGCCCACGAGGAACATGGCGCCCGTCACCACCGCCACGGTATCGAGACTGGTGCCGAGCAGGAAGAAGCCCAGAGCCGGCAGGATCATCGACAGGCTGGTGACGATCGGCGTGGCGAAGCGGTCGAGCGCCAGGCCGCAGGCGATCCGCCCGACGATCGTACCCAGGGCATAGACCGAGACGATGTTCGCCGCGGTCTGCGTCGTCAATCCCTGGTCGAGCAGCATGATGTTCATCTGCGAGGCATGCAGCGGCGTTTGCAGCATGCAGAGAAACAGCCCGACGATGATCACCCAGAACACCTTGCTGCCGAAAATCGCGGCATAGTCGGCGCGGGCGTCATGCTGGAGCGGCGGCGGGGCAGTCGTTCGCGCGTCCGATCCGGGGCGGATCAGCATCAGCGCGGCACTCCCCGCAACCAGCGTCAGCGCGCCGAGCCAGAGATAGGAGAGGCGCCAGCCGACATGCAGGATCGTCCAGTTCAGCAGCGGTACGATAGCGATGGCCAGCACCGCCGGCGCGCAATTGATGACGGTCAGCGCCAGTCCCTGCGCGCGCACGAAATTCTCCGCAATCAGGCGCGAATAGACCAGCGGCCCGGTCATGCTGCCGACGGCCAGCACGGCGGTCGCGCAGAGCAGGAAATAGGTGAAGCTGCCCGTCTGCAAGGCAAAGGCAACGAAGCCCAGCGGCACCAGGATCGTGCCCAGCAGCGCCATGCGCCAGACGCCGAACCGATCGGTGAAGCGGCCGATGAAAGGCAGGATGATCAGCGTCGTCAGCATCGTCAGGCCGACCAGCGCGAACTGCGCGCGCGACCAGCCGAATTCCCTGACCAGATGCGGCGCGAAGACGCTGTTGGTATAGGCGAAAAGCGGCAGGCTGGTGCCGCAGCCCAGACTTGCCGCGGCCAGCGGCCGGATATTGTCGCGCAATTCGCCCAGATAGCTCAAGCCGCTTCCTCCCCGGTCAACCGCTTCTTGCGGGCTTCATCATACCGGGGGGCAGTGCCCCGGAACGCCGAAAGCGCCGCGCCGGCTTATACCGGAATATTCTCGGGCAAAGCCGCAACGTTGTCGAGAGGGCAAATCCGGCCGATAGAGCCGGACGACAGCAACCGACGGGAGCCGACCATGTCCAGCGAATTCATCCTCACCGCGGCGCGGGACGGCATCTTCACGATCACGCTCGACCGGCCGGCGAAACTGAACGCGATCACGCCCGAAATGCACATGGCGCTGGGTGAGGCTTTCGATCGGTTCGGCGCGGATCAGGCGCTCCGGGTCTGCGTGGTGAAAGGCTCCGGCGATCGCGCCTTCTGCACGGGCAGCGATCTCACCGCCTCCGCGGCGGGCAGCGGCAGCCCCTATCCGCAAACGGGCTATGCGGGGATCGCCCAGCGCTATGGCCTCGCCAAGCCGGTGATCGCGGCGGTGAACGGCCTGTGCCTGGGCGGCGGCTTCGAGCTGGCGCTGTCCTGCGACATGATCGTCGCCTCGCACAATGCGGTATTCGGCCTGCCCGAGCCGAAAGTCGGGCTGATCGCAGTCGGCGGCGGCATTCACCGGCTGGTCCGGCAGGCCGGCCTCAAGCGGGCGATGGAGCCGCTGCTGACCGGGCGCAATATCCCGGCGCAGGAAGGGCTCGCCATGGGCTTCGTCAGCGAAGTGGTCGCGCCCGGGGCGCTGGACGGGGCAGTGGCCGCGCTATGCAGCCGGATTCTCGCCTGCGCGCCGCTGGCGGTTGAGCTTACCAAGGAACTGGCCATGTGGGGGCTCGACCAGCCGACTCTGGCGGATGCGCTGGCAGGCCAGGTCGAACGGCCGGCTTTCCACCGCTGGCTGTCTTCCGAAGACGCACGCGAAGGCCCCAGGGCGTTCGCCCAGAAGCGCCGGCCCGAATGGCAAGGGCGATAGCCCCGGCCCGCGTTCGGACAGGAGCCGGAGGCTCAGAAATAGATGTCGATGTAGTCGGTCAGGCGATCGCACCATTCGAACGTGCGGATACGCCAGTAAGGCCGGTTCCGGGTGACGGCAAAGCGCCAGACATCGCGTTTCTCGCAAGTGCGGCCCTTGTCCGGGGTATCGGTGATGCGCACCACGCCGTCGAACAGGAAATAGTCGCGGCCGATCTCGGTGATCGTGCCGTCGAGAGCCAGCCGGCCCGGCCCGCGCGCTTCCGCCTGGGCGGCGCGCAGCATCCAGCGCCCGTTTGCGACGGTCACGGCCGCGTGGCCGCGGCGGTTCCAGTCGATCCATTGCAGCGTCACGCCCTTGTTGCGGCGCAGCCGCTCCGCCGCCCCCCGATCGAGGATGCGCGTAGGCAAGGGGCTCGCACCGAGTGTGAGCAGCATGGCGAGGCTGATGAGGATTCGTTGCATGGCTGCCATGCTAAACCCGATAGAGCATCGTGCGCAAAAGTGGGAACCGGTTTTGCGCAAAAAACGATGCGACAACAAAAACCTGGAGCAAGATGCGTGATTCACAAATCACGCATCTTGCTCCAGGCGGCAGGAAAAAGCCCCGCCGGATCACTCCTGCGGGGCTTCTTTCAGTCCGGCCTGAAACGGTCGAAGCCTTAGGCTTCGTCCCCTTTCAGCAGATAGTCGCCGGCATCGGCGTCGGTGCCGTGGGTTTCGCCTTCCATGGCCGCCAGCGGATCGTCGCCGATCGCCGCTTCCGGCCCCTGGGCGAGTTCGGCCGCATGCTCTTCGGCCGCGGATGCGGGGGCGATCAGCGCTTCCTGCAACTTGCGGTACTGCGCGCGCAGTGCCGCGTCGCGGCTGGAGGCGGCGACACGCAGGCGGTTCATGCCCGCCCCCGTGCCCGCCGGAATGAGCCGGCCGACGATCACGTTCTCCTTGAGGCCGATCAGCGAATCCCGCTTGCCCTCGACCGCCGCCTGCGTGAGCACGCGGGTAGTCTCCTGGAACGAGGCCGCCGAAATGAACGAGCGCGTTTGCAGCGAAGCCTTGGTGATGCCCAGCAGAACCGGCTTGCCTTCCGCCGGTTTCTGCCCTGCATCGAGCTTGCCGTTGATCTCGTTCATCTCCTCGAAGTCGACCTGCTCGCCCGGCAGCAGCGTGGTATCGCCGCCGTCGGTGATCTCGACCTTCTGCAACATCTGGCGGACGATCACCTCGATGTGCTTGTCGTTGATCTTGACGCCCTGAAGGCGATAGACTTCCTGGATTTCCGACACGAGGTATTCGGCCAGCGCCTCGACACCCAGGACTTCCAGGATGTCGTGCGGATCGGGGCTGCCCGAGATCAGGTTGTCACCCTTCTTGACCCAGTCGCCTTCCTGAACGTCTATCACCTTGCTCTTGGGGATCAGGTATTCGACCGATTCGCCTTCCTCGGGAATGATCGCGATCTTGCGCTTGGCCTTGTAATCGCGGACGAATTCGATCCGGCCGCTGATCTTGGCGATGATCGCGTTGTCCTTGGGCTTGCGCGCCTCGAACAGTTCGGCAACGCGCGGCAGACCGCCGGTAATGTCGCGTGTCTTGGCGGCTTCGCGCGAAGCGCGGGCCAGCACGTCACCCGCTTCGACCGCCTGGCCGTCCTCGACCGACAGCGTCGTGCCCGGCGCCATCATGTAGCGGCCGGCTTCGCCCGAAGCCTCGTCGAGCAGAGTCAGACGGGGGCGCAGATCCTCCTTCTTGCCCCGGCCCGTGGCGCGGTTTTCGGTGACGACGCGGCTGGTCATGCCGGTGGCCTCGTCGACCTGCTCGGTCAGCGTGCGGCCGTCGATCAGATCCTGGTATTTCACGACGCCCGGCTTTTCGGTGATGACCGGAGTGGTGAACGGATCCCACTCGGCCAGCCGCTCGCCTTCCTTCACCGCCGCGCCGTCGGTGTGCAGCAGGTGCGTACCGTAAGGCACGCGATGGATCGCGCGCTCGCGGCCCTCGCTGTCGATCACCACGATCTCGCCGTTGCGGGCAAGGCTGAGGCGGCGGTTGCGTTTGTCCACGATCGTCGGGATGTCGCGGTACTGGACCGTGCCGTCGGCGATCGATTCGAGGTGGCTGGTCTCGTTCACCTGCGCCGCGCCGCCGATGTGGAAGGTGCGCATGGTAAGTTGCGTGCCCGGTTCGCCGATCGACTGCGCGGCGATGACGCCCACCGCCTCACCGATGTTGACCGGCGTGCCACGCGCGAGATCGCGGCCATAGCACTTGCCGCAGACGCCCTGCGTCGCCTCGCAGACCAGCGGCGAGCGGATGCGCGCGGCCTGGATGCCGGTGGCCTCGATCCTGGCGGTGGTCGGCTCGTCGAGCAGGGTGCCGCTGGGCACGATGATGTTGCCCGCCTTGTCGACGATATCTTCGGCCAGGGTACGGCCGAGGATACGCTCGCCGAGTGAGGCGATCGTCGAACCGCCCTGGACGATCGCGCGCATCTCCAGCGCGCGCTCGGTGCCGCAATCGTCGATGATGACGACGCAATCCTGCGACACGTCGACCAGACGGCGGGTGAGGTAGCCCGAGTTCGCCGTCTTCAGCGCCGTGTCGGCCAGGCCCTTGCGGGCGCCGTGAGTGGAGTTGAAGTATTCAAGGACGGTCAGACCCTCCTTGAAGTTCGAGATGATCGGCGTCTCGATGATTTCTCCCGAAGGCTTGGCCATCAGGCCGCGCATGCCGGCGAGCTGCTTCATCTGCGTCGGCGAGCCGCGGGCGCCCGAGTGGCTCATCATGTAGATCGAATTGATCGGCGCCATGCGGCCCGTCTCCGGGTCTTTCGGCGTCGCCTTGATCTCGTCCATCATGGCATTCGCCACCTGGTCGCCGCAGCGGCTCCAGGCGTCGATCACCTTGTTGTACTTCTCGAGCTGAGTGATGAGGCCGTCGTTGTACTGCTGCTCGAACTCGCGCACCATCTCCGTCGTCTCGTCGACGATGCGGGTCTTGGTGTTCGGCACCACCATGTCGTCCTTGCCGAACGAGATGCCGGCCTTGAACGCGTGGTAGAAGCCGAGGCCCATGATCCGATCGCAGAAGATCACGGT
>JAITWR010000039.1 GCA_031285165.1 Novosphingobium sp. | reverse complement strand
ACCTCTTGCATCACGGGCGGCAACCACAGAAGCGATATGACCGACGCCGAATGGCTGGTGCTGGAGGGATTTTTCTCGCCGCCCTCGCGAGTGGGGCGCCCGAGGAAGTGGCCGCTGCGCCGGATCGTCGAGGCAATCTTCTACCTGTTGCGAGGCGGTCTGCCGTGGCGGATGTTGCCGCCGTGTTTCCCTCCGGCCTCGACCGTGCGGTACTGGTTCTACCAGTGGCGCGACAACGGCCTGTGGTTGACGATCAACCACGCGCTGCTGATGGCCCAGCGCGAGATGCAGGGGCGCGAAGCCTCGCCCAGCGCGGGGGTCATCGACAGCCAGAGCGTGAAAACCACGGAAAGTGGCGGCCCGCGTGGCTACGATGCCGGGAAAAAGATCAAAGGAAGAAAGCGCCACATCCTCACCGACACCGAGGGCAATCTGGTCCATGCCGTGATCCATACGGCCGACATCCAGGACCGTGACGGCGGCCCCCTGGTGCTGAAGGGGATCGTCCAGCGCTTCCCGTGGCTGCGCCATATCTTCGCCGATGGTGGCTATGCCGGCGACACATTCAGGGACGCCCTCAGCGAGATCGGCGAGTGGACCATCGACATCATCAAGCGCTCTGATACCGCCAGGGGCTTCGTGCTGCTGCCGCGCCGCCGGGTGGTCGAGCGCACCCTCGCATGGCTCAACCGCAATCGGCGCCTCGCCAAGGGCTTCGAACATACCATCGCCTCCGCCACGGCATGGCTCTTCGCGGCCTCCGTCCAATGCTTCATCAGGCGGATTGCAAGAGCATGAAATGCAATGACTTAATTTTGAATCGGACTCTGATCATATTGCTTCCTTGTTGAACGGGCTATCCGATCGCGGGCAAACCTTGCATCACCCCGCTAGCGCCGGCGAAAGCGCACGTGCAATTCCTTCAGCGAACGCAGCATCATCCCCGGATGATGGGAGAAATCGTTCTTTCCAGGCGCCAGGGAAAGGCCCGTGGTTCGATCGAGCAAAGTCCTGAATGCCCAGTACATTTCCCGCCGCGCGAGTGGGGCGCCGATGCAATGATGGATGCCGCCGCCGAACGACATGTGCGCACCTGCGTTGCACCGAAGCAAATCGACCGCGTCGGGCCGCTCGAAATGATCCTTATCGCGATTGCCGGCACCGAAACGCAAACTCAGCACCGATCGGGCGGGGATTTCCACGCCGCCGATTTCGACGGCTTCCCGAGTCACGCGATAAAGGCTTTGAACGGGAGATTGAAGGCGTAGTACCTCCTCGATAAAGGTCGGAAGGTACTTGTCGATATCCGAGTTCAACAGTGCATAGTGATCGGGATGCTGGCACATAATCAGAACGCCTTCCGAAATGGCGTTTGTCGACGTCTCGCTGCCTCCAACGAATATATCACTCAACAGGTGTGATGATACCTCTGCATAGGTCAACTCTCTGCCATCGCTCATTTTCGTGTTTGCGAGGTCGCTTAGAATGGAATCGTTTGGATGCTGTTTTATATCGGCGACGATCTTGTGAAAGTATTTCTGGAACTCGATTTCCTTGCGAATACATTCGATCTCTTCTTCCTCGGAGATCATCAGGCTGAAACGGCGCATCCAGGCGTCGGTCCAGGCTTTGATCTGCCAGACATCGTCGATCGGAACCCCGACCTGACTGCATATGGCGATAAGCGGTAGCGGCACGCTGTACTGCGCCACGATCTCGCACTCGCCCTTGTCAACGAACCTGTCGACAAGATCGTGCGACACACTTTCGATAAAGGGATCGAGAGCCTTGATCTTGCCGGCCCGAAGCGCCCTGGTGAAGATCGCGCGGACTTCGGCATGTCTTGGCTCATCGAGCAGCGAGAGCGTCGGTTGAGGTTCCCAACCTTCGGCTCGATAGATGTCGCGCAAGCGTTCGGCACGGTCGGGATCGATGCTGTCGCGGGCGAGTTCCACGGTCGCCTCGCTGCTGAAGGCCGCCGGATTCATGATGATGCTGCGGATGTCCGCATATTTCGTGATCACCCAAATGCCTGCGGCCCTGTCGTAAAAGGCTGGCGCTTCCGCGCGAAGAACCTCGTAAGCCGGATAGGGGCAGTCCTGGACTGCCGGGTCCATGAAAGTCAGGTTCTCGAGATTGATATCTCGCATCATCATCCTCTCTTTCGTTCTGCATTTTTGCGATACCGGCGGGTCGATTCAGCGTTGGAGAGCCTGCCGCTCTGTCATTTCCGTTTTGATGATCGGTTCCGCCAATCCCGAAACCCCTTCCCGATGGGCTGCGCCTGATTCTGCTCGCCCGCTTTCATTTACCGGATTCTTGTTCCGGTTTTATGTCCCGGGTTCCGAGGTGACAAACTGGCTTTTGTTGCAGGTCGGGATTGCGATGACGCACCAGTTGCCCCCTTGGGGCAGGGCAATCGCATTCGGGAGGCGGACCGGGAACATCGGCGTCTTCGTTTGCCGCACGATTCTCGTTTGTTCCCGATCCGCCCCGTTCGCTCGGCGAACGGGGCGGGAGGTTTCAGAAGCGGATGCGGATTCCGCCATAGCCGGCGGCGCCGGGTGTGGCGTAGCTGAACACTTCCTCGTAGTTCTGGTCGAGCAGGTTCTCGACCCGGCCGAACAGCGCGATGGTGTCGGTCAGCCTGTATTCGGCGTTGAGATTCACCAGCACATAGCCTTTCAGCCGGACATTGACCGGGGCGAAGCTGGGATCGGTGTAGGCGACATCCTGCTGCGCGCCGTTATAGCGCACCGTGGCGGTGGCGGAGAAGCGGTCGTTCCGGCTCGACCAGGTGGCGTTGAAGCTGGCGATGTGTTTCGGCCGGCGCACCTCGACCGTGCCGTCCTCGGTCGCATCGAGCCAGGTATAGGCGGCGTCGAGCCGCAGTTGCGGGAACGGGCGGGCCGAGAGATAGACCTCGACGCCCTGCTGCTTCGACCGGGTCGTGCGGTTGGCCGGGGTGGCGATGAATTGCGGTGCCGGGAAAGCGAGGACGATCTCGTCTTTCAGCCGGTTGTCGAACCAGGTCGCGCCGATCGTCGCCCGTTCGCCGAATTTCTGCTCGATCCCGGCTTCCCAGCCCCCGGACTTCTCGGGCTTGAGATCGGCATTGCCGATGTACTGGCCGTCGACGTAGCCGAACAGGTCGTAATAGCCGGGGTTCTTGATGCCGGTGCCATAGGCCGCGTGGATGCGCGTGCCGGTGGCGAAGGCATAGCTGCCCTGGACGCGCCAGGTGGTCGCATCGGCGAAGCGGTTGTTCCAGTCCTGCCGGATCGATGCGCCGAACGAGGCGGCATCGTTCACCGTCAGCTCGTACTGGCCGACCAGGCCGACATTGTCGGTGCTGCGCCGCCCGGTGAAAGCGAAGCCGCCGGGCGTCGTATTCCGGAACTCCTCGCGCTCGATGTCGAGCGCACCGGTCAGCTTGTGGACCACCGCATCGCTGCCGAAGCGCAGGCTCGATTCGTAAGAGCCCCTGTAGCGCCGGCCGTGGTTGCCGCTTGATCGCGTGCCGGCGGTGAAGCCCTCACGCGTGACATCGACGTACTGCCCGGTCAGCGCATTGGTCCAGCGCCCGTCGAGCGCGGTGTGTTCGGCGCGGAGCAGGGCGTAGAAGCCTTTCCTGGTCGCGCGCGAGCCGGGGCTGTCGATGATGTGGCCGAACAGCGGGCTCGTCGGATCCTGCTCGCTGTCGCCGACATCGTCGCCGGTCCAGCTGTAGCGGGCGACGCCGGTGAGCTTGAAGCTGTCGCCCGGCGACCAGATCAGTTTGGCACTGATGCCCCGCGTGTCGGAACCCACGTTGCGCGTGCCGCCCCGCGCCACCGGCATACCATCGGTGTGATAGAGCCCGCCCGAGATCGCATAGTCGAGCGTGCCGGAAACGCCGGCGACGCGCATCGCCCCGTTGACAGTGCCGAACGAGCCGCCCTCGGCACGGGCCGAGATGCCGGGGGCCTCGGCGCCGGTCAGGGTGATGTAGTGGATCACCCCGCCGATCGCGTCCGAGCCGTAGAGCGAGCTTTGCTGGCCGCGCAGCACTTCGATGCGCACTTCGGGATCGGCGATCAGCCCGTCGAAGTCGAACTCGCCATTGAACGGATCGGCCGCCTTGATGCCGTCGATCAGCACCAGTGTATGATTGCCCTCGGTGCCGCGCAGGCGGACCTGGGTGATCCCGCCGATCGAGCGGTTGACGGCAACGCCGGGCACGTCGCGCAGCACGTCGGAGACGAGGCGCGTCTGGCGCGCGTCGATCGCTCCGGCGTCGAGCACGCTGACCGAGGCGCCGAGGCGGTCGATCGCGATGCCCTGGCCCGAGCGTGAGGAGGTGACGACGATCGCATCGCCGCCGCTGTCGGCAGTGGCAGTTCCGGCCGTGGTTTCGGCAAGCGCGGGCGTGGCCGCGGCGAGTGCGAACAGGGAAACGAAAGCGGTTTTCAACATGGGTCTATCCCCCGCGCCGGTGCAACGAAGGCGGGGGACTGCCGGACCTCCCGATCCGACCGACGTTCCGGGTGACGGACTGGCGCGTGAATGCCCACTCCCCGGCGCACCGAAGCGGCCCCCGCCGCTCTGGTCGTCGCTCAGACGATAGACATACCGTGCCTCGGCCAGACCCTGGGCCGGGGCAAGAGCGACCATGCGCCGGCCGGTCTCCTGGCTTGCGGGTCACGGCGCGATGCACGGCCTTCCCGGGTTCCGCCGGTGGCGGATCGGCCCAGTGGCTGCTTCCTTTCCCGGGAGGGGAAGGGAAGCGATGTGCATCGCGCTCGCCGCTTACAGTTGCAGGGACAGCCCTGGCTTCGGCGGACGAACCGCCTCACCATGTTCCCGGATTAAGCCCCGTGGGGCACCGGCGCGATCTTCGGCTACGGGCGAACCCGCAGCCGATGCCCCCCATAAGCAAGATCGCCGCGGATGCCAATCCCCGAACGAGCCGGGGCGGGCGAGAGGGCGTGGACCATGCAGGATAATGTTCCACATGGAACATTTTCCTGCATGGCCCCGCCCCCGCTGGCCAAGGCGGCGGGCAGGGCTTACATAGCGGCGACGCCATGGCCATCGTCCTGCTCTTTCTGCTCGGCATCGCCAATTTCGCGATGCACAAGGCGGTGCTCGAA
>JAITWR010000034.1 GCA_031285165.1 Novosphingobium sp. | reverse complement strand
GCGATGCGGGTGATCCAGCCCTATTTCCACGCCTGGAAGCCGACCGACATGGTGATCTGGGACAATTGGCGCGTGCTGCACGAAGCCTGCGGCTGCAACCCCGACGATGAACGCATCGTTCACCGCACCACGATCAAGGGCGACTACGGGCTGGGGCGTTTCGAGGAACTGGCCTGAGCGTCCGATCCACCCCGAATAGACGAGAGACGGCGGCGCCTCGGCACCGCCGTTTTCTTTACAGGGGGGCGCCCGCGCTGATCCACCAGCCCAGCAGCAGCGCCACGGCCAGAGCGATGAACGCGCGCAGCGGCCCGCCGCCGGTCAGGCTGCCGAATCTTGCCGCGACCTGCCCGTCCCGGCCGGTCAGCATCGGCATGACCAGCCGCCGCCCGCGAATGCGATAGTAAATGATCGCAAGCACATGGAGCACGACCAGCACTTGCAGCACGGAGAAGCTGATGTGATGCACCGCCGCTGCGGTGCGTCCCTGGTCGAAGGAAACGAGGTAGGACAACGGCCCGGATTCGATACCGTCGACATCGACCGCGAACAGCCCGGTGCCGACCTGCGCCGCCAGTGCCAGCAGCATGGCGACCACGCTATAGCCGCCAAGCGGGTTGTGGCCGGGCGTATGAATGGCATTCCCGGGCCGGCGCAGATGGGCGAATACCGCTGCCGGCGCGCGCACGAAATTGGCAAAGCGCGCCGTGCTGCTACCGATGACGCCCCATATCAGCCGAAACACCAGCAGGATCAGCGCAGCGATACCCGAGCGGGTATGCCAGTCCATATGGCCGATCTCGGCACTCCACCAGGAAAAGCCCACCGTCAGCAGCATCAGCCAGTGGAACAGACGCGTCGGTAGATCCCAGACTTTCACGAATTTTTCCCCTGCCACGGTGTCCGGGCCGCAGATTATAGCGGAATGCAGATAATCTAAAGCGTTTCGTCACCACGTTCCCGGCTTTCGCCGGGGACGCAATGACGAAGGGTGGCGCAGAGAATACGCACGATATCTTCGCTGGCAAGACTGGCGAACCGGCCACCCGGAAGCGACCGGGACGCCGGGACCGGCCGGAGCCATGGCCGGGAGAATGCAGGCCGGCATCGCTCCGCTCCACATCGAAGCGGAACGATGCCAGAAAATCTTTTGTTTACCGTGAGTTCACAAGGTGCCGGACGCTTCCATCCGGCTGGAAATCACTCTATCAGGCCGCGTTGCGCAGCCTGGCGACGTTGCTGCCGATCCGCAGCGAGATCGGCGCAGCCACCGCACCGGCCAGCTTGCCAATCGCATCGGCGTTCTTCGCACCGAGCGCAAAGGCAGCATCCACATTGCGCTGCGCCAGCCTGAACTGAAGCTTCAGGAGTTCGGCGGGCGACTTGACCGAGGCGAGCGCCTTGAGATCGGCCGCCAGCGTATCCACCGCCTGCTTGCCCTCGGCAAGCGAGCCCTCGCCCAGCGTCTTGAGGCCGGCGCCGAGAATCTTGCCCGACTGCACGACCGCTGCGACATTGCCCTTGGCCATGCTGCCGATTTCGCCGGCCACGGCCGAACCCTTGGCATAGGCGGTCCGGGCCTTGCCCTGAACCTCGGTGACGAGCGTGCTTTTCGCGGTCTTGCTATCCGTTGCCATGATGACGCTTCCTTCAGCTTGAGGCGCAAGGGACGCGCCGGATTATGTTGCAGTGCAAAATAACCGATGCTGCGGCCCTGTCAAATAAATTGTGCATTGCAACATTACCGGCATGGAATGCTGCCGGGCATTCCCCCGACAATCCTTTTTTCGGGCCATCGAACGCAATGGGCATCCCTCCCGTTGCGTAATGCCCGTTGCGTGATAGTCTCCGGGCGAGGAGCGATGCCCGCGGCTTCCCGCCGCGGCGCAAAGGCCCGCAATACGTCCCCGTGCGGGGGGCAGGGAAAAGGATAGGGTCATGGAAAATCATTCGCAGCGCGACGAAACTTCCGGCCGGGGAAATACCGGCTGGGCCGCTCTGCCCAACGCGCTGTTCGGGCTGGACGGCCCCTTTGCCGGCTATCTTCGCGCAACCAATCCTTTCACCCTGTTCCAGCAGAACATGGCGCTTTGCCGGAACCTGTTCGAAATCGCGCTGGGCTCGTCGCAGATCACGCCCGAAGCGCGCGACTGGCGCTTTCAGGACGAGGCCTGGACCCGGAACCCGTTCTATCGCCGACTCAGCCAAGCCTACCTCGCGATGACTGACGCGGTCGAGCAGATGATCCCCGAGGGTCTGTCCCAGGAGGACAACGCCCGCGCACGGCTCGCCGCCGACATCGTCACCAGCGCTTTCGCGCCGACCAACACGCTGCTCGGCAATCCGGCCGCGACGCTCCGCGCGATCGAGACGCGCGGCGACAGCGTCACCAAGGGCTTTCGCAATTTCGTCGACGACTGGCTGAACAACGAGGGCATGCCTTCGCAAGTCGACGATTCGAAGTTCCAGGTCGGCAAGAATCTCGGCGTCACTCCCGGCAAGGTCGTGCATAAGACCGAGATGTTCGAGCTGATCCAGTACCAGCCGAGCTGCGAGACGGTGCACGAGATCCCGACGCTGCTGATCCCGCCGCAGATCGGCCGGTTCTATTTCACCGACCTCGCGCCCGGCCGCAGCTTTGCCGAATATGCGGTTTCGCGCGGGCTCAACCACTTCGTCGTGAGCTGGCGCAACCCGCAGGCGGAGAATCGCGAATGGGGGCTTGAAGACTATATCCGTTCCGCGCTCGAAGCGGTGGAAACGGTGGCGGCGATCGCCGGCCAGCCCAAAATCAACCTGATCAGCTTCTGCGCCGGCGGCATCCTGTCATCGATCGTCGCGGGCTATCTTGCGAGCAAGGGGCGCGGCGACATGATCAACTCGCTGGCGCTCTGCGTCACGATGCTCAACTGGAAAGTCGATGCCTCGATCGGCGCTTTCCGCTTCCCCGCGGCACTCAGCGTCGCCAAGGCGCAGTCGGAAATGAAAGGCGTGCTCGGCGGCAACGACCTGCACAAAGTATTCACCTGGCTGCGGCCGAACGATCTCGTCTGGAACTATTGGGTCAACAATTACCTGATGGGCGAAACCCCGGCCGCTTTCGACATCCTCGCCTGGAACAAGGACAGCACCAACCTGCCCGCGCAGTTGCACAAGGATTTCCTGCGCATTTTCGAGGAAAACCTGCTGGTCCACCCCGGCCAGTTCGAGGCGATGGGCGAGAAAATCGATCTCGGCCAGATTACCTGCGACAATTTCATCGTCGGTGCGGTGACCGATCACCTGACGCCGTGGAAGGCCTGCTACCAGTCCTGCCTGTACCTTGGCGGCGACAGCACGTTCGCCCTCAGCAACGGCGGGCATGTCGCGGCGCTGGTCAACCCGCCGACCAATCCCAAGGCGCACCACTGGATCGCCCCCGGCACCGCGCCCGACGCGGACGCCTGGATGGAAACCGCAACCAGGAACAAGGGCAGTTGGTGGGAAGGCTGGGCGGACTGGGTTTCGGCCCGCAGCGGTAAGCGCGTGCCGGCGCCGGCCAAGCTCGGCTCCAGGAAGTTCCCGCCGCGCAGCAGTGCCCCCGGAGAATATGTGACACAATAGATCACAGCCTTGCGCGAGGCGCTTGGCGCGGTTACTTATAGCCCTGCCGGCAGGGGGCGGCGCGCTGCGGCAAAGGGGAAGCCATATCTTCCGCCGTGATATCCATGTCTGGAAATACATGAAAAATAGTGTATTTCCAGACAGGCTACAACTTGATGGGTGGCACTACGCCCGGTTAAGTGGAGGTACGCGGAATTGATTTATTGGGCTTACGAAACGGTCCGCCGCAGCACGCGGCCGATGGCCTGGCTGCTCGACCACGGACAGCAACTGGCGCGTGACGAACGCAACCCCTGGCGCGACACGCCGGCAATGCGCGCCCTCGCGACGGCCTGGGAACTGCCGGCCCGCGCGCTCAAGGACTATGGCAAGCCGCGCTATGATATCTGGGAAGAGCTTGGCGACCTGGATGTCGTGGTCGACCAGCACTGCGTCCACAGCCTGCCTTTCGCCGACCTGCTGAATTTCAACCTCGACGACAGCACGACCAAGCCCAAAGTGCTGATCGCCGCGGCGCTTTCAGGCCATCACGCAACGCTGTTGCAGGACACGATCCGCGGCTTCACCCGTGATTTCGACACTTACATCACCGACTGGAAGGACGCCCGCCAGGTTCCGGTCGAGGAAGGGGACTTCGGCTTCGACGATTATGTCGAATACCTGATAAAGTTCATGGAAGTGCTCGGCCCCGGCACGCACATGGTGGCAACCTGCCAGGCGGCGCCGCCGGCAATGGTCGCCGCCGCGGTACTGGCCGAGCGCAATCCCGAACTCGTCCCCGCCAGCCTGACACTGATGGGCGGGCCGATCGATACCCGCATCAGCCCCAACGCACTCAACAAGATCACCGGCAAAGTGCCGCTGAAACTGTTCGAGAAACTCAACATCCACAAAGTTCCGCCGGGCTATCCGGGCGCCGGGCGCCGCGTCTATCCCGGTTTCTACCAGCTCGCCGGCTTCATCACGCTGAACCCCAAGCCGCACCTGAAGCAATATGCCCATTTTCCCAGGAACTCGGTCAAGGGCGACGATGCGGCGTTGCAGAAATTCCGTGACTTCTACGACGAATATTTCGCCGTGCTCGACATGGCCGAAAGCTTCTATGTCGAAACGCTGCGCAAGGTCTTCTTCGAGCATCACATTCCGACCGGGCAGATGGAATTCCGCGGCAAGCCGGTCGATTTCGCTTCGATCACGAACCTGCGCCTGCTGACCGTCGAAGGCGCGAACGACAATTTCTGCCCGCCGGGCCAGACCGAGGCGGCGCAGACGGTGTTCAGCGGCATTCCCGAAGCCCAGCGCAGGAACTACGTTCAGGAAGGCGTAGGGCACTACGGCGTCTTTTCCGGCTCGCACTTCCAGAACGAGATCTACCCCGTAATCCGCGACTGGATCTACGCCGCGGCGGAGGCCGAACCGGAAACGCTCATCCCCATCGTGCAGTAGGCACAGCAAAAGCGCTGAAAGCGCGTTTCAAAACAGCCTCTGAACCGGAAAGCAGAGGAGGCTCCTTGGCTTGACGCGCCGCGCCGTCTAGGAGCGGGGCGCCATGCTTCAGGAAACTCCGCCGACCGCCGGAAGCGCCGCCGTCGTCCGCACCGGCCGGCTCCGCAAGGAGCCGGGACGGATATGCGCACACGAAAGCGCACAATGACTTTCGCGGCCCAGACGGAGGATCTGGCGCGGCTGGCAGCCGCATCCCGGCGGCGGCACCTGATCCCCGAGGCAGGCATCGATTTCTCGTCGAACGATTATCTCGGGCTCGGCCGGTCGGGGCTGCTGGCGGAGGCTGCGCGCGCGGCGCTCGACCGCGGCGTGCCGGTGGGCTCGGGCGGGTCGCGGCTGCTGCGCGGGAACCATGCCGAGCATGAGGCCCTGGAAGCCGAAGCCGCCGCCTTCTTCGGCAGCGACAGCGCGATCTATTTTTCCACCGGCTATGCCGCCAATTCGGCGCTGCTGGCCACGCTGCCGCAGCGCGGCGACATCATTATCCACGACGCGCTGGTCCATGCCAGCGCGCACGAGGGCATGCGGCTGGGCCGGGCGCAGGCCGTGCCGGCTAGGCACAACGATCCCGACGATTTCGCGCGCGTGCTGCGCGACTATCGCACCGGCGGCGGCAAGGGCACGCCCTGGATCGCGATCGAAAGCCTTTACAGCATGGACGGCGACCGCGCGCCGATCGACGCACTGCTCGCCCTCGCCGACCGCCATGATGCCGTGCTGCTGATCGACGAGGCCCATGCCACCGGCGTTTTCGGCAAAGCCGGCCGCGGCCTTGCCGGCCATGTCTCCAGCCGTGCGAACGTCGTCACGCTGCGCACCTGCGGCAAGGCGCTGGGCTGCGAAGGCGCGCTCGTCTGCGGCAGCGGGCCGGTCAAGGAGTACCTCGTCAACCGCGCCCGCGGCTTCATCTTCTCGACGGCCCCCTCGCCGCTGATGGCAGCGATTGCGCGCACCGCGCTGCAACTCGTCGAAGCCCGCGACGATCTGCGCGACGCGCTCCGGGCCAGGGTCGCACATGCCGAGGCCGCGCTCGCCCCGCTCGGCGCCGGCACCAGCGGATCGCAGATCATCCCGCTGGTCCTCGGCCGCGACAGCCGGACGATGACAGTCGCAGCCAGGCTTCAGGCCGCCGGCTACGACGTGCGCGGCATCCGGCCGCCGACGGTTCCCCGCAACACCTCGCGCCTGCGCATCTCGATCACCCTGAACGCCACTCCGGCCGACATCAATGGCCTGGCCGCCACGATCGCCGAGGCTATCGCCGCATGACGACCATCGCCAAGTCGCGCGTGGCCGGCGCTTTCGATCTGGCCACCGATTATGCCGCACATGCGCATATGCAGCACCGCGTCGCACAGGCGCTGGCCGGGCGGATCGCCGCTCTCCCCCTCCCCGCGCTTGCCGACAGCACCGGCTCGCCGAGGCTGCTCGAAATCGGCTGCGGCACCGGCTTTCTGACCGGAGCCTTGCTCGACCGGGGCTTGCGCGGCGACTGGCTGGTGACCGATATCGCGCCCGCCATGGTCGATCGCTGCGCCGCCGCGATCGCCCGCCGCGATCGCCCGCCGGCACTGGAATTCGCGATCATGGACGGCGAGCAACCGCTGCCGCGCCTGACCCGGCGAGGGTTCGACGTGGTCTGCTCCAGCCTGACTTTCCAGTGGTTCGCCGACCTTCCGGCCGCTCTGCCGCGCCTTGCGGCCCTGGTCGCACCGGGCGGCGTACTGGCATTCACCACGCTGGTCGCCGGGACTTTCGAGGAATGGAATCGCGCCCACCGGCTTGTCGGCCTCGAACCGGGCGGCCTGACCTATCCGGGTTTCGAAGCGCTTGCCACCAGCTTCCCCGAAGGCGGAACGCTGGCGATGCACGAACAGATCGAACGCGAGCACCATGCCGATGCCGCAGCCTTCCTGCGGTCCATCAAGCGCATCGGCGCGGGCACGGCCGCTGCCGGGCGAAGGCCGCTGCCGCCCGCCGGGCTGCGCCGTGTGATGGCCGGATTCGAAGCGGCGGGAAGCCGCGCCACCTATCGCATTGCGTCCTGCATCTGGACACGGGACCGTCAGGCATGACCCGCGGCTTCATCGTTACCGGAACCGATACCGGCATCGGCAAGACCGTGATCGCCGCGGGTCTCGCCGGCACTCTCGGCGCGCACTACTGGAAGCCCGTCCAGGCGGGCCTCGACGCGGAAAGCGACAGCGACACCGTCCGGCGGCTGACCGCAGGCCGCGCCGCCGTGCTGCCCGAAGCCTGGCGCCTGACCACGCCCTGCTCGCCGCACGAAGCCGCGCGGCGCGATGGCGTGAGCATCGACCCGGCCAGCCTGACGCTGCCCGACATCGACGGCCCGCTGGTGATCGAAGGCGCCGGCGGCGTGCTCGTGCCGCTCGGCGAGCACCTGCTGGCGGCCGACCTGTTCGCGGCCTGGGGGTGCCCGGTGATTCTGGTTGCGCGGACGGCCCTCGGCACGATCAACCACAGCCTGCTCTCGCTCGAGGCCCTGCGCGCGCGCGGCATCGACGTGGCCGGCGTCCTCTTTTCCGGCAACGGGAATGTGGCGAGCGAAGCGGCGATCACGCGCTTCGGTCGATGCCGGCACCTCGGCCGGCTGCCCTGGCTCGATCCCCTGACTCCGGCCGCGCTGGCCGATGCCTTCGCGCATTCCGTCCGCATGGATCTGCTGGCATGAGCCGCGCCTCGCCTGTCTGGCACCCGTTCACCCAGCACGGACTGGAAGAGCCGATCCCGCTGGTCGCACGGGCGGAAGGCGCGGCCATCTTCCTGGCCGACGGGACACGGGTGATCGACGCCATATCGAGTTGGTGGGTGACGACGCACGGCCACAACCATCCGTGCATCACCGCCGCAATCGCCGAGCAGGCGCACAAGCTCGACCAGATCATTTTCGCCGGCTGGACCCACGAACCCGCCGAACGGCTGGCGCGCGATCTTCTTGCCATGATGCCGGCGCCGCTGGCGCATGTGTTCTTTTCGGATTCCGGGTCCACCAGCGTCGAGGTCGCGCTGAAAATGGCGCTCGGCTATTGGGCCAACCGCGCCGCGCCGCGTCACCGCATCCTCGTTCTCGAACACAGCTACCATGGCGACACGATCGGCGCGATGTCGGTCGGCGCGCGGGGTGTGTTCAACCAGGCCTACGCAGCGCTGCTGTTCGACGTCGGGACCGTTCCCTTTCCCTGCGAGGGGCACGAGCAGGCTTCGCTCGACGCGCTGGAAGCAGCCTGCCGGGCAGATAACGTCGCGGCCTTCATCGTCGAGCCGCTGGTCCTCGGCGCCGGCGGCATGCTGATGTACCCCGCTTGGGTTTTGCGCGAAATGCGGCGGATCTGCGCGCATCATGGCGTGCTGTTCATCGCCGACGAAGTCATGACCGGCTGGGGCCGCACGGGCACCCTGCTGGCCTGCGAACAGGCCGGCGTGGCGCCCGATCTGCTATGCTTGGCCAAAGGGCTGACCGGCGGCTCCATGCCGCTGGCCGTGACGCTGGCGACGCCGGCGATTTTCGACGCGCACTGCTCGACCGATCCCGCGCGGCAATTCTTCCATTCATCGAGCTATACGGCCAACCCGATCGCCTGCGCCGCCGCCTGCGCCAACCTGGCGATCTGGCGCGAGGAGCCCGTTCTCGAAAGGATCGGTGAGTTGGCGCGCCGCGAGGCCGGATTGCTGGCGGACTTGTCCGGCCTGCCCGGCGTCGCCAACCCGCGGCAATGCGGCACGATCGCCGCGTTCGACATCGCCGGCCCGGCAAGCGGCTATCTGGCCGATATCGGCCTGCGGCTGCGACGGATATTCCGCGAGCGCAACATCCTGTTGAGGCCGCTCGGGAATACGGTCTATATCATGCCGCCTTACTGTATCGACGCACCGGACCTCTCGGCCATCAAGTCGGCCGCCATCCACGCGATGACGGCGATCGCCTAGACCGCTTTCCCCGCGAAGAAATCCTTCAGCATTTGCGGATCGGCCTCAGGCCCGCCGGTGTAGAAACCGCGCGGCCCCAGCGTCAACTCGTCCCACAGAGCGCGCTGCGCCTCATCCAGATCAGACTTTTTCAGGATCGGGAACCGTTCCATCGCTTTCCCCTCGCCATGCGCGCAATGACGCGTTTCAATTTCGCATGATCATGCTCTACCCTGAACGACAAGCAAGGGAGACGATCATGGAAATGCGCAAGCTCGGCAACACCGGCCTTTCCACCGCGCCGCTGGTGCTCGGCGGCAACGTGTTCGGCTGGACGGCAGACAGGGAGACAAGCTTTGCCATCCTCGACGCCGCACTCGAAGCCGGGATCAACGCCATCGACACCGCCGATGTCTATAACCGCTTCGCGCCGGGCGGTCAGGGAGGCGAATCCGAAACGGTCATCGGCGCGTGGATGCAGGACCGGGGCGTGCGCGACCGCGTGGTCATCATCACCAAAGGCGGCCTGCCGATGGGAGAAGGTCTGGAAGGTCTCGGTCGCGATTACCTGACGCGCGCCTGCGATGCCTCGCTGCGCCGGTTGCAGACCGACCATATCGATATCTACATGGCGCACCGCGCCGATCCCGCAACGCCTGTCGCCGAGACACTGGAAGCCTTCCAGACGCTGATCGACGCGGGCAAAATCGGCCATGCCGCCGCTTCGAACTACAGCGCCGGGGAACTGCGCGAGGCGCTGGCTGCGGCGGGTGAGGACAAGGCGCGCTATGCGGTTCTCGAGCCGTGCTACAATCTGGCCGAGCGCAGCGGATACGAAGGCGCGGTCGAGGATCTCTGCGTCGAACAGGGGATCGGCGTCATTCCCTTCTTCGCACTGGCCGCCGGCTTCCTGACCGGCAAGTACCGCAGCCGCGAGGATCTTGCCGGCAAGGCACGGGAGATGACCGCGGCAAGCTACTTCACCGAACGCAACCTTGCCCTGCTCGCCGTTATCGACCGTGTGGCGGCGCGCCATGGAGCCACGCCGGCGCAAGTCTCGCTCGCCTGGCTGATGGTGCGCCCCTCGGTCTCCGCCCCGATCGTCAGCGCCACCAGCCTGGCGCAGCTTCGGGACATCCTCAAATCGATCGACCTCCGCCTGACCCGGCAGGATCTCGCCGAGCTCGACTTATAACCTAACGCAGATAGAGCCGGCGCAGTTCCGCGCGGTCCGCAGCGCTGACGCCGACCTCCTGCTCGAGATAGGCGTCGACCGATCCCCATTTCGCCTCGATCTCGTCGAACGCGCCTTTCAGGAAGGGCGTGCCGTCCGCTTCCCTGAGCGGCCGGGCAACGCGCATGGCGGGATCGTCCTGATAGCGCCCGAACATCTGCGCGGCCGCGTTGTCCGGCCAGCGGGCCAGATCGATGTGCGGCACTTCATACTGCGGCTGGCGATAGGTGGTGGACAGGTGATAGTCCTGCATGATCGTTTCGCGCGGCACACCCAGCACCGACAGGATCAGCGCGGTGATGAAGCCGGTGCGGTCCTGTCCGGCCGAGCAATTATAGGCGATCGGCCCCTGGCCACGCTTGAGCAGATCGAACACGATGCGCAGTTGCGGCGCCAGCATCCCGGGGAAGCCGCGATAGATCGCGGCCCCGTTTTGCGGCGTGCCGCTGTTCATCCCCGACATCAGCGCCGCCATCGGGTAGCCGACGGCCGCATAGGCCACACCGTCGATCCTGGTCGGCGCGAGCACCCGCTCCTCGTCCGAGCGCAGATCGACCATGTTGCGCAGGCCGAGCGCTTTCACTTTCGCCAGATCCTCCGGCGTCAGCATCGCCGATCCGCCGGAACGATAGACGAGGCCCCAGCGGACATGCCGCCCGTCGGCCGTGGCATAGCCGCCGATGTCGCGGAAGTTCGAGCCCCGGGCGAGCGGGACGGCCCGTTCGGAGACTTCCGTGACCGTACCGTCCGCCGTGTCGCGCAGCAGGAAATAGGGCCGCCTGTTTGCATCGACCCGGACGAGCGCCTTGCCGTCCCTGTCCTTGCCCGACACCAGCGTCGCGTCGGCGATGCCGGCATCCGGTGCATAGGCCAGATAAACATCGACCGCGCCGGGGGCGGTCCAGCCGAGCTGGACCCGATCCTGACCGGCGCGCATGGCGACGGCATTGGTGGCCGCCGCCAGCGCCGGGCTGGCGCCGAGGGCCAGAACAAGGCCCAGAGCTTTCATATGTATCCGCATGAGATTTCTCCGGTTCATCAGAACTTCACCCGCGCTTCGACGCCGAAAGTGCGCGGCTCGTTGAAGAAGCTGGACATGCCCGAAGCGGCATTGCCCGAGATATAGAACCTGTGCTGCTCGTTGAAGAGATTGCGCCCCCAGAGCGAGACGGTCAGCTTCGCATCGCTCGTGCCGAGATCGATATCGGTCAGCGCGATCCGGCCGTTGAAGACCGTGCTCGCATCGCCCTTGAAAACGGGCGCGGTGGAGGTGGTGAAGAAGCCATCGTCGTAATTGGCATCGAGGTGGGCGGTCAGCGTGAAGCCCGCGAACGGTCTTTCCCAGTCGATCGCACCGCTCAGGGCGTTCCTGGGTGTATAGGTGGTGTAGATCCTGATCGGTGTGGTGTTCACCACCATGCCCTGCCCCGGAACGAAGGTCGCATAGGGATTGAACGTGTCGGGAATGCGCACATAGGTATAGGCGTAATTCACCGACATCGTCAGGCCCCGGACCGGAGCCACCAGCAGTTCGGCCTCCACGCCCCGCACCCGGCCGTTGCCCGGCGCGTTATAGGTATCGAGAGTCGTGCGCGTGGCGTCCGCGGTGATCGGATTGCCGTTCGCATCGAGGTTGTAAAAGGGCGCGACGAAGTCGAGCTGGATGTTCTTGTAGGTGCCGGCATAGGCCGCGACGTTGAACCGGACGTGACGATCGAAGAACTCCGTCTTGGCGCCGATTTCAAAGATCGACACTGTCTCCGGGTTGAACGGCATGTAGCTCAGGGAGCGGGAATTGGCCCCGCCGGATTTGTAGCCGGTGCTCCACTTGCCATAGACATGCACGTCGCGCGTCACGTCATAGGCGATGTTGACCATCGGATCGACGCGCGACCAGCTTTTCCTGAAGCCCAGCACGCGCGACACGCCATAGGCATCGACGGGCAGCTTGTTGTTGATGATGTAAAGCTCGCCGTTCTTCCTGTCGTTCGTCCAGCGCGCGCCGGCAGTCAGGTGAAGGCCGTCATCGAGGATGGCGGGCGTCCAGGTGAACTGGCCGAACACGCCATAGCTGTCCGTGCCGATGCGGCTCGCGCGGTCGACCGCCGCGCCCGGCATGTTGACCGGAATGGCGGCGACGACACTACTCGGGGGCGGCAGCACCGTGGCGACCGTGCCATCGGCATTGAGCTTCATGGTATAGAACGCCTGGGCGTTGTCGCGCACATGCTCATGGAAACCCATCGCGCCGACGACATAGTGCAGCCGGCCGAGATCGCCGATCGCCTGGAATTCCTGGCTGTACTGATACTGGTAGAATTCGGCGAGGCTGTAACGGGCGAACTGGCCACCCGCGGCGAGGGCCGCCGGCAGGGTCATGGTCGTCGCGGCGGCATTGTCGAACTGGGTCTGGCTGAGTTCGCGATAGGAGGAGATCGACTTGAGCGTCAGCGACGGTGCCACCTGCCATTCCAGAAACAGGCCATGGCCGGAATTCCTGCCGATGCTGGGCTGCTCCGGCACGCCGATGGAGGCACTGTCGGCCCGCGTCGGTTGCAGGGGAAGAATCGGCGCGCGCGCCTGCGTGCCGCCCGCGATCGCCTGCTGATAGAGTGAGGACGAGGCATCGTAGGACGTGTCGTAGGAATAATTGGCGGTGAAATTGGGCGCCGGCTTCCACTGAAGCTGGGTATGGATGCCGCGCCGCTGATAGGCGTTGAAGCCCCAGGCGCCGGACAGCGGATTCCTGACCGTGCCGTCGCGGGCCGTGACGATGCCGTCGATCTTCAGGCTGAAATTGTGGAATTCCGGCAGATCGACGTGCGCCTCGGTCTTGTAATAGCCGAAATTGCCGACGCCGCCGGTCAGATCGGCATGGAATTCGCCGGTCGGCTTGCGGGTGGTGATGCTGACCGCGCCGCCTTCGGTGTTGCGGCCGAACAGGGTGCCCTGCGGTCCCTTCAGCACCTCGATGCTCTCGATATCGAAAAGCGCCGCGCCCAGGCCCTGCGGACGCCCCAGGTAAACGCCATCGACATAGACGCCGACGCCCTGGTCGCGCGCCGGCTGGTTGCCGTCGGAGAGCACGCCGATGCCCCGGATGTTCACGATCAGCGCGGAGTTGCGCGAGAAGAAGGGCGCGACCCGCAGCGAGGGGATGGCGCCGTTGCTGAGATCGAGCAGCGACTGGACATGCCGGTTCTGGATATCGTCCGCGCCCAGCACGGAAATGGAGATCGGCGTCTTCTGGAGGCTCGCCGGCCGCTTCTCGGCCGTAACGACGATTTCCGTAAGCGCGCCGCTCGCATCCTGCGGGCTGTTGCTCACGGCCACATCGGCGGCATCGGCATCCGCGGCGATGGCCGCTGCGGGTATGCCGAAAATCAATGCCGCTCCGGTCAGAGCCGAGACCCGAGTACACATTCCCATCGTTTGTTTCATCCTGGTTTCCCCTTTTGAAGTCGGGACCAGCTAGAATGGGAATATGTAACTACAGTAACAATTATGTGTCACTAATATGACAAATAAAATTATTGTTAATACGTAAATACATTTAGTTTTTTAAAAACATTATCCTATTACATAAATGGAAATCATCCATATATCGTTATCAATACACACCTCGTAATATAACTGTGGAATCAGGATTCCGGCCGGAATCGGCATGATGAAACAGACCGGCAAGTTGGCAAAGGCAGCGGGAATTGGTAGGCGCCGCGCTTCAAGCCAGAGCGCCGGAGAGGATTGCCGCATGACTTTCACCGCCGACATCGCTGCTGCGGGTTACCCCGCGGTGCGGGAAGCCTTCAACGACGTCCTTGCGCTGTGTGTCGGCAGGCTGACGGCCACGGAACAGGCGCTGGCAAAAGAAATCCTGGATATCGGCCTGCTGGACAAGGACACGCCCGGAATCGAAGCCATGTTCGCCGATACCGCGCTGTTTTCCGACAAGGGGGCGCGCAATTCGCGGTCCGGGCGTCGCCGCGCAATCGATCGGATCGCACCAAAACTGCCGCTGAAACGTGACCCGCTCAAGTCGGAGATTGCTGCGCGGTTGCCCCATGCCTTTTTTTCGGTTTTCACGGTGGTCGGTCTGCATGAGGAAGGTGGGGTTTGGATGCATGACCTGCTCGACAAGGGGCGTCCCCTATGGCTCATGGACCGCTCTCTCGCCGTGCAGGCGGCCGGGCAGGACGAGTTCCTGATAGCGGGCCGGTTCCTCGATCTTGGTCCCTGGCATGTCGGGTTCGGCATCGTGCATCCGCTGCGCAAAAGCGAGGCGCTGGCGATCAGCCTGGCATGCACGGGGGACGAGGATCTCGCGGCCCGCCGCGGCGATTTGCACGAGCTTGTCTATTCGACCGAATTGCACGGCGATAATCTCGTCATGGCCGCGCTCGAACCCATCATCACGAGCATCGCGTTCGCGATCGACACCGACATGCTGGATGCGGACGACCTGACCGCCGGCCTCGGCTCCCTGCTTGATATCGCACCTGCCGGTCATGCCTGAAGCAGTCCCTGGAGGACATGCCGGTCGAGATGGTCTGCGATTACTAGCGCCGCGGTTTCAGTACCGATAAGACCACCCCCGACCATCGATCACCCGAACTTGTCGGCCTTGCGCTTGCCGAGCCGCATCCCGGTTTCGAGCCGGGCGCGAAGCTGGGTGTAATAGGCTTCGAGGAATGGCCCGGCATCGCCGGAGCCTGCGGTCCAGCCGATCTTGCCGCAGATCGTCTCATAGACCGCTTGCAGCGCTTCCGGGCGCTTGTCGCGCAGGACGCGTTCGAGCATCTGCAACTCGTATTCGCCATAGGCCGACAGTTCCGCCTCTCCGAAGCGATAGGCCGATGCGGCATCGGTCCGGGCGGCGGCAGCGGCAGCCGGCCCGGCCGACATCGCCGCTTCCAGCTTGCGCCTGGGCGCTTCGACCACCCAGCTTCCGGCAATGAGATCGCCCGCGCGCATACGGTCGCGGTTGAACAGCGGGAACAGCGCGAAAATCAGGAACCAGGCGGTTGCGGCCAGGCCCGCCGCGCCGGTGTTCTCACCGCCGCTCGCCGAGGCGAGGAACACGAGCGGCAGGAACAATTCGATGTCGCGCAGCAGGTTACGCGCGATTACCATCTCGGCGGTCAGCCGCCCGCCGTCGCGTGCGGCAACGCGAATGCCGGTGAGCCGCTTGCCCGGCGTTGCGCCGCGCGGGCCAAGCTCGAAGAACAGGAAATAGGCATTGCGGAACAGGAACATCGCCGCAATCCAGAGGATATAGAGGAATTCCAGCGCATGCGTCAGCGGGGTCTGGTCGGCCGTTCTCAGTGGGCTGGCAGCCGTGCCGCCGGCGATTCCCAGCAGCGCCAGTGTCGTGGCGATCATCAGGATGCCAATGAAAATCAGATCGAGCAGCAGCGCGCCGGCACGCGAGCCGCGGCTGGCCAGCGTCAGCGGCAATGCGACGCCTTCGGGCGTCACCATCACCCTGTCACGCGAGCTGCGCCGGTGACGGTCGGGCACGGCCGCGGTCATGGCGCCACGGCCCTGTCGGCATCGCGCCGGAAAAGAAAGAAATAGCCGAGCCAGAACAGCAGCATGAAACTGCCGACACTGAGCCGGCCCGGCGTATTGTTGATAAGCTGGCGGCCGAACCCTTCGAGCATCGCCGCGATCACCAGCATCAGCACCACGCCCATCATCACTTGCGAGGCGCGCTGGCCGGCTTGCGCTGCCGCTTCCAGAATCGGGCGCTCACCGGGAAAGGCCATCGACCGGCCGATATGCAGGCCCGCCGCGCCGGAAAGCAGGATGGCGAAAAGTTCGGTGGTGCCATGGATCGATATCCAGGCGATGAAGTCGATTGTCAGGTCCGCACCGTCGTAGAGCCACAGCATGGCCCCCAGTATCGCGGTATTCTGCACCAGCAGCATCAGCGAGGGGATGCCGAAAGCAAAGCCCAGCGCGAAAGCGAGGATCGAGACTTGCGCATTGTTGCCGAACAGCGACGCCGAGAAAGCGGCAAGCGGCTCGCGGGTCTGATCGGAAAACAGCGTGTCGCGCAGCACTTCGGCGCTGGCGCCGGGCGCACGAACGTCGGTGAACTGGCTGGGAACAAGCACGCGATACCATTCAGGGTCGTCCGCGACGAGCAGCCAACCTGCCGCCGTGCCCGCAACCATCAGCGCGAAAGCAACCAGGATATCGAGCCCGATCGACCGCACCGCTGCACTCCAGCCACCGCCGAGAAAGCGCCGCAGCCACGAACCGAGCGAGGCGCGCGGACCATAGACGATAAACCAGGCGCGCTGCACCAGCGCTTCGAGATAGCCGAGCGTCGCCGCGTCGAGCGAGGTCTCGCGCGCGATCGACAGGCTGGAAGCAACCGTGCGGTAAAGCACCGGCAGCGCCAGAACGTCTTCGTCGGACAGCTTGCGCAGGCGGCCTTTCTCCATCCGCGTGACGATCGCTTCCAGGCGCTTCCAGTCACCCTCGCGCTCCAGCCGGAAACGGTCGGAACGCAGCGCCGCAGCCTCGATAGCGGTGATTTCGGACTGGGTGGCCATCACCCGATCGCTCCCGCACGCTTGATCGCCAGATAGGCATCGATCAGCCGCGTGCCGATCCGGCTATAGGGAGCCTCGATCACGTCGACACCAAGCTGCTTCAGCCGCCGCGTCACCAGAGCGCGCTGGCGCAGCAGCGAATCGGCAGTGACCGACATGGCCAGCACCTGCATGTCCGCCGGGTCGGCGATAGCGATATCTTCCAACTCCTCGTCGGCCATCGTGACGAACAGCACGACATGGCGTGAAACCAGCCGGCCGATGCTTTCGATCATCAGTTCAGCGCTGGTGGGATCGGTGAAATCGCTGAAAATGACGATCAGTGAGCGCCGCTGGAGCCGCCCGGCCAGCGTTGCCAGGGCCAGCGTAAAATTGGGCTCCTGCGCATGATAGTCGAGCCCGGCAGCGGCACTTTGCAAACGGTGGAACTCGCGGCTGTCGGTGATGAAGGGCGTCGACACTTCGGGCCGCGCGGCGAAGCCGAACAGCGCAACGCGGTCGCCGCCTTTCAACGCGACATAGGCCGTCGCCAGCGCGGCCGAGACCGCGCGGTCGATCCGCGGCATGCCGGCAACGGGTTCGCACATCGTCTGGCCGCAATCGAAAGCGAAGACGATCTGGTTGTTGCGCTCGGTCTCGAACTCCTTGGCATAGAGGTGGACGTGGCGGGCCGAGCTTTTCCAGTCGATGCGGCGCCGGTCCATGCCGGGCTGATATTCGGTCAGCGCCTCGAATTGCGTGCCCTCGCCGCGGATGCGCCGGGCGATGAGGCCGAACTGCGCATCCTTGAGAAAGGTCTGCAACGCCGGCGAGCGGACCTCGCCGATATTCGGCCAGACACGCACCGCCTCGTCCAGCGGCTGCGTCACCTGCCGGGCGCCCAGCCCGAGCGGACCGGCCCAGCGCAGCCAGAATCGCTCGGCCTTGCCGGTGCCGCGGCGGCTGGGAGTGAAAGCGAAACCGCCCCGCCAGGCGCCGTCGGCGCGCCCGAGCGGAAACGCCGCACGGCCGCCGGGCGCGAGCCGCGGGTCGAGCACCACGGCGGCATCGACCCGGCTGCGCTGGCCGAAACGGAATGTGGCGTCGGCTGTCAGCGCGCTTTCCGCCCCCACTTCGATGTCGCGCGGGACGGTCAGGCGCACGTCGCGCAGGCTTCCGGCATAGCAGGCATCGGCAAAGACCAGCAACAACAGCGCGCCACCGAGCGCGGGAGCGGCGATCCAGGCACCCGGCGCCGCCGCGGCGATCACCACTGCGACCGGCGCTGCCAGCGCCACGAGAACGGCCGCGCGGGTGGTCGGGACGATCGCGAGGCCCCTCCCCGAGCCCTGCCCGGGAAGAATCCACTGCCGGAACCTCACCGCGGCGCCTCGGTCTGGCGAACCATGTCCTCGACCAGCGCCTCGACCCGCTTGCCCTCGATCTCCGCTGCGGGGCTCAACAGCAGGCGGTGGCGCAATACCGCGGTAGCGAGCGTTTTCACGTCATCGGGAACAACATAGTCGCGTCCGTCGAGCGCCGCCCTGGCGCGCGCAGCGCTGGCCAGCAGCACGGCAGCGCGGGGGGAAGCGCCGCAGGAGAGGTCCGCGCTGTCACGCGTCGCGCGCACCAGCCGCACGACGTATTCGGCCACGCTGTCGGCCAGAGTCACGCGCTTGACAGTCTCGGTCGCCGCATTGAGCACCGCCGGCGTCGCCACCGCTGCGATGCCCAGTGCGCGCGGATCGGGCGGGCCGCTGCGCTCGCCATAGCGGGTAACAATCCGCATCTCCTCTTCCTCGCTCGGGTAAGGGATCAGCAGCTTGAACAGGAAACGATCGAGCTGCGCCTCGGGCAGCGGATAGACGCCCTGGCTCTCGATCGGATTTTGCGTCGCCACGACCATGAAATGCGGCGCCAGAGGATGCACGCTGCCATCGAGCGTCACGCGGCGCTCCTGCATCGCCTCGAGCAGCGCGGCCTGCGTCTTGGGCGGTGTACGGTTGATTTCGTCGGCCAGCAGCAAGTCGCAGAAGATCGGCCCGCGTGTCAGAGTGAACTGGCTGGTCTGGAAGTTGAACAGGTTGGAACCGAGAATGTCACCCGGCATCAGATCCGGGGTGAACTGGATTCGCCCGAAATGCAGCCCCAGACACGCCGCGAAGCATTGCGCGAGGAAAGTCTTGGCGGTCCCCGGCGGGCCTTCGAGCAGCACATGCCCGCGCGCCAGCAGCGCCACCAGCAGGTGATCGACGGCCCCGGTCTGGCCGACCACAGCTTTGGCGATCTCACCGCGGATCGCGCCGGCGAGCTGGCCGACCTCCGCGAGGCTCATCGAGGTCTCACTCATCGGATCAGCATCCTTTCAAGCGCGTGGAGGTCTTGCGCGGCCTTCATGATGTCGTGGGGCTTGCGCGCGGCGCGCAGCCGTGCGGCGGTGGCGGAAAAGGATGCGGCTTCGGGCGCGCGCGTCGCGAAGGCGCGGTCGATCGCCGCCTCGGTCGCGGCGGCGTCGGCCAGCCGCGGCAGGGCCAGCGCGCGGGCGAGCCGCTCGCGGGCGCGAGTCGCATAGGGCGCGGTAACCAGGTGCCGCCGGCCGCTGCGGCGGATCAGTCCGGCCGCATTGGCGACCAGCGCGCGCTTGCCGAAGGCGATCCCGCGCGCAGCCTTGCGCGGCGGGCCGAAGCGCAGGAAAGCACGCCAGCCGACTGCCAGAGCGGCAAGCAACAGGCACAATGTCGCGGCCACGAAAGGCGGGGTGAAGGCCAGCGTCAGCAGGTTGGGCGCGCGCTTGAAGCCGTTCAGCGTCAGGTCGAAGTTGACCGGCATCGTGCCGGCCTGGCCGGTCGTCGCATCGATCAGGGCAAGCGCCAGCATCGCGCGGTCGCGGTCGGCGAAGCCATAGTTGTTGACGAGGTCGGGCTCGGCAACGACCACCACCGGGTAGATATCCTCGTTCTCGCCGTTGCCGGCAAAGACACCGGCAGCGCCGGCAAGCACCGGATAGAAGCCGTCGTCGTACAGGAAACCGGCCAGTGTCCGGCGATCGCCGCCGCGCACCAGAGAGACGATCCGGTGATCGTCGTCATGCACCAGGGGAACCATATGATCGGTGGACAGACCCTGCACCGCATCGGGGCGCGCCAGCCGGCCGGTGCGGCCGAAACCTTCCCAGCGGGCCTGGGGCGCCTGCAACGGCTTGACCGCAAGATCGAGACTTCCCAGATCGCTTACCGCATCGCCCCAGGCAGGCGGCTGCGCCCCGGCCAGCGTCACCCAGCCCTTGTGCGCCCTGCCGGGCTGGAGCGCGGCCGGCACCGGCAGCGCCTGCCACTTGGGCAGCACCAGCAGCGTCGGCCCGTGGTAACGATGGCGGGCGATGATCTTGCCGATCTCCTCACCCGTAGCGTAATGCGGGGGCGTCAGCACCAGCAGCCCGGCCTCGTCGAACGCGCGCTCGCTGCGCGTGCGGCGCACCACATGGCCGCGCCGTTCGAGCATGTTGGCCAGGGCGGCATAGCCGTTCAGGCCCTTGCCCCCGGCATGGGCGCCGCCGTTGTTGGTCGATTCCCCGGTCATGCCCGAGCCGATCATCCAGAGCAGCGCGATGAATACGGCCGCGCCGAACAGCACCAGCGCCAGCACGGCGCGCGGCGAAAACGGGTTGCCGCCGCCACTATCTGTAGTCGCGTCGCTCATGCCGGGTCGGCGCGCTGGAAGCGCTCGAGCGCAAAATCGGCATAGGCTGCGCGCGCCGTGTGCCAGTCCGCCGGATCAAGCTCGCGCAGTGCGAAGAGGCTGCGCTCCACGCGCTCGGCGATCACCGCGAAAGCACGGCGGGCGCGGTCGGGCAGCATTGGCAGCACCGCGATCTCGCGTGCGGTGCTGGCGGGCTGCAACCAGTCCGCCCGCGCCTCGGCGATGTGGTGAACGCTGCGCTGGAGCAACAGGTGCGTCGCCTCACCATAGCGGCCCTCGGCCGCCAGCCGGTCGGCATCGTCGAGCAGCGCGACCGCAGCATCGCGGTCGGGCGCCCATTCGGGCTCGTCCACGGCCTTCCTCTGCCACCGCGCGTCGAGCAGCGGCCGCACGAGGAAGGACCAGAGCAGCAGCAGCGCGATGACGACGGCAAGCCCGATCAGGACTTTCTCGATCACCGGCCACGACACGCCCAGCGCCTCCCCCACCGGGCTGAACAGCTTCTTCAGCAGCGCGTCGAGCCATTCGAGGAAATGCCTGAACCAGGCGGGCAACTCAGGCGGCGCGGACGGCTTGAGCGGTGCCATCGGTGCGAACTGGATATCGCCGTCCGCCCGCAGCCCCTGCCAGTCGCGAGCCGCGTCCGGTGTCGAGGCGGCCCTCGCGATCTGTTCCCCTGGCATCGTCACCCGCGCTTGGTGGCATGGGACCGCGGCAAGGGCAAGCCGGCGTTCGCGCCGCCGGGCAGACCGGAGAGTCGATGCTGCGACCGCTCGCCTGGCCGGGACACAAGGCTGCGCTTCTTGTCTTTCGTCCGGCACGGTGCCGGCCTATATGGGCGGTCATGTCCTCGATACGCCCCTGGCGCGATATTGCGCGCCGCAAGAGCCGCCGGATCATGGTGGGATCGGTTCCCGTCGGCGGCGACGCCCCGATCACCGTGCA
>JAITWR010000139.1 GCA_031285165.1 Novosphingobium sp. | reverse complement strand
CCGGTTGGAATGCACCGCCTCGCTGCCGCCGCGCAGCAGCACGGCATTGCCCGAACGGAAGCCGAGCGCCGCGGCGTCGGCGGTCACGTTGGGGCGGCTTTCATAGATGATGCCGATCAGGCCGATCGGCACGCGCACGCGCGTCAGCACCAGGCCGTTGGGGCGTTCGGCCCGGTCGATCACCTGGCCTACCGGATCGGGCAGCGCCGCCACTTCCTCGACCGCGCCGGCGATGCCGGCAAGCCGGCCGGGATCGAGCCGCAGCCGGTCGAGCATCGCCCCGGTCAGGCCGTCGGCCTCGCCGGCGGCGACATCGCGGGCATTGGCCGCAAGGATTTCCGGCCCGGCCGCGCGCAGCGCGCGGGCGGCGGCCCGCAGCGCCGCGGCCTTGTCGGCATCGGACAGGAGCGCGAGCCGGCGCTGCGCCGCGCGGCCGGCTTCGGCCAGCCGTGCGATCAGCGCTGCGGGGGTTTCCGGGGTGAGAGTCTGTGCGGTCATGCCGCCCCGCCTAGCACCCCCGCCCGCCGCTGTCACGGAACGGAGGCAGGGGAACAGACCCTAGATCGCCACCTGGGCGCCGATTTCGACCACGCGCCCGGTCGGGATGCGGAAATATTCGGTGGCGTCGGCTGCCGAGCGCGTCAGGCGGATGAACAGCTTGTCCTGCCAGGCGGGCATCCTGGAATCGGGTGCATATTTCAGCGATCGCCGCGACAGGAAGAAGGAAGTCGACATGATATCGAATTTCCAGCCCATCTTGCGGCAGATCGCCAGCGCCTTGGGGATGTTGGGGGTTTCCATATAGCCGAAAGTCAATGTGACCCGCATGAACAGGTCGTTGATCTTCTCCATGCTGACGCGCTCCGCCGCCGGCACGAAGGGCTGCTGCGCGGTCACCACGGTCAGGATCACATTGCTCTTGTGCAGCACCTTGTAGTGCTTGAGGCTGTGCATCAGCGAGGTTGGCGCGCTTTGCGGATCGCCGGTCAGGAAAACCGCGGTGCCCTCGACCAGATGCGGCGTCCTGCGCTCCAGACTGGCGGCAAGGGGAAGCAGGGGCACTTCCTCTTTCCGGGTCTTGTCGAAAAGCTGCTTCGAACCGCGTACCCAGGTGGCCATGACGAGAGCGATGCCGCCGGCGATCAGCAGCGACACCCAGCCGCCCTGGGGCACCTTGAAGACATTGGACGTGAAGAAGCCGAGGTCGATGACCGCGAACAGGGTGATCAGCGCGATGACTCTGGCCAGCGGCCACTTCCAGACCCGGACCATGACCACGAACAGCAGGCCGGTGGTCATCAGCATGTCGCCGGTGACCGAGATGCCATAGGCAGCGGCAAGGCTGCTCGATTTGCCGAAGCCGACGACCAGCGCGGTGACACCGGCCGCGAGCAGCCAGTTGACGCGCGGCAGGTAGATCTGGCCCGACTGGGTATGGGAGGTGTGCAGCACCTTGAAGCGCGGCAGCAGGCCGAGCTGCACCGCCTGCCGGGTCAGCGAATAGGCGCCGCTGATCACCGACTGGCTGGCGATCACGGTCGCCGCCGTGGCCAGGATCACGAAAGGCGCCAGCGTCCAGCCGCTGTGCATTTCGAAAAACGGGATGTGCGACCGGCCGCCGACCGAAAGCACATAGGCGCCCTGGCCGAAATAGTTGAGCAGGACGCAGGGAAACACGATCGCCAGCCAGGCGGCGACGATCGGCTTGCGGCCGAAATGGCCCATGTCGACATAGAGCGCCTCGGCGCCGGTGACGGCGAGGAACGCCGCGCCGGCCACGACGAAAGCGACCTGCGGCGAGCGGAGGAGGAAGGCGAGCCCTTCGAGCGGATTGAGCGCGAGCAGGATCTCGGGATCGTCGACGATATGATAGAGGCCGGAAATGCCGAGCGCGAGGAACCAGACCAGCATTATCGGCCCGAACACCCTGGCCACCCCGCCGGTGCCGAACTTCTGCACGGCGAACAGCAGCAGCAGGATCGCAATGGTGAGCGGCACCACATAGGGAGTCAGGGCCGGCGTGATGACCTCAACCCCCTCGATCGCCGACAGGACGGTGATCGCCGGCGTGATCACCGCATCGCCGTAGAACAGGCCGGCGCCGACGATGCCCAGGGCCAGAATCGGCATCGACTGTTTGGGCAGGCTCGCGCGGACCAGCGCCATCAGCGACAGCAGGCCGCCTTCGCCGCGGTTGTCGGCACGCATCACGAAGCCGACATATTTGACGGTGACGATGATGGTAAGCGCCCAGACGATCAGCGACAGCACGCCGAGAATGTCGGCGCGTGCGACCACCCCGCCGCCCGAAGCTGCCGCCAGCGCCTCGCGGAATGCGTAGAGCGGGCTGGTGCCGATGTCGCCGAAAACGACGCCCAGCGCGCCGAGCATCAGCATCCGGGTGCCGGTAGCCTCGCCTTGTCCTTCTTCAACCGTCATATGCCTGCACTGCCCCGTGAACGCGCGGCTCCTTAAACTGCGCCGGAAGCCTTGTGGAGCGTTTTGCCGAAACAATCCCGTACTTTCGCATGCGAAATTTGCAATTGCGCGGATTTTACGCGATGGCGTTATCGATCCGCGGGCAGATGCGGGAAGCGGGCGGGTTTGATCCCGGTCATATCGTGCCGCTGCCTTGAGTCGCTATCCTGCGCGGAACCGACAGTCGGACAAAGGGCAAATCATGATTCAGGAAGTTGCAGGCGATATTCTGTTCAGCAAGGCCGAATTGATCGCGCACGGCATCGCGCCGCACGACCATTTCGACAGCGGCCTTGCCCGTGCGCTGCGCGAACGCTGGCCCTCGCTGGTGCGCGACTATCGCCACGCCACCCACAGCAGGGCGGCCGAGCCGGGCGACATCTGGCCCTGGGCCGGCGTTGGCGAAGACGGCAGGGGGCAGCGCATCGTCAACCTGGTGACGCAGAATTCGATCGGCGATGGGCCTTCGGCGAAGCCGGGCAAGGCAACGCTCGAAAATGTCGGCCATGCCCTGCGCAAGCTGGCGAAATTCATCGCGGATGAAGGCGTCAAGAGCCTCGCCCTGCCGCGTCTGGCAACGGGTGTCGGCAAGCTGGAATGGGAAGACGTGAAGCCGCTGGTCCAGCGCCATCTCGGCGACCTCGGCATTCCCGTATTCATCTATACGGTCTATCGCCCCGGCGAGGCCGCTGCGGAGCGGTTCTAGAGCTTCGTGCGCAAAAGCGGGAACCGGTTTTGCGCAAAAAACGATGCGATAACAAAAACCTGAAGCAAACTCTCGTGATTCATGAAGCACGAGAGGTTGCTTCAGGCGGTTATCCAGGGCGATTTCGCGCCGGATGGAAACATCCGGCGACCGCCTGCCTTTTACCCCGCGGCTTTCAATGCCGGGAGACATTCCCGAACGAACAGCCCGGCCGCTTCGCCCCAGCCGGCCGGATAGAACCCCGGCCCCACCACGACCAGGCGCTCCAGGCCCGCATCCCGCAGGGCCAGCAGCCGCCCGGTGCAGTGATCCGGCGAGCCGACGATAGCGAAGCGCCTGACAAAATCCGGCGTCAGGCTGCCGCCGATCAGCCGCTCCGTGGCATCGTGGATGCCGTGCTTGCGCATGTCGTAGCCGCTTTTGATCGCATCCATGTTCTGCGCCATGGCCGCGTCGGCCGGGCCAACAGTTCTGCCCTGGATCACCTGAAAGCGTGCCAGCGGCGGCGCCATGTGCATGGCGGTTGCCATCGCCGTGTCGGGATCGGGGTGGCAGACGACCACCACTTGCGCGCCGTAGGACCGCGCTTTCGGTTCATGCGCGCGGGCGATGCCCAGCGCCCATTCCACCCGCCCGATTTCAGCGCCGACGCTGAAAGTCACGCGCTCGGCCAGGCGCGCGGCCATGGCGATCACTTTCGGCCCGGTCGCGGCGACATCGAGCGGGACTTTGGCCAGGCCCTCGGGCAGCCAGCGCAGCCGCACCCCCTCGGGCCGCGCGCCGAGCGACAGCCCTTCGTGCGAAGGCGCCGCGCCGGCGGTCGCGCCGCTGGCGGCGAAGGGCACCTCGCCGCCGCCGAGCAGCACTTGCAGCGTTTCCAGCGATTGCTCGAACCAGGCCAGTTTCACCGGCGCATGGCCGAGATAGGCGAGCGCCGAATCGCCGCGGCCGATGCCCATCACCGCGCGCCCTTGCGAGATCGCCTGGATCGTCGCGATGCCCGCGGCCGAAACGGCGAGATTGCGGGTGAAGGGATTGGTCACGCCGGGCGAAAGCAGCAGCCGCCCGGTCCAGGCGGCCCAGGCGCCCATCTGGGCATAGGGATCGGCCGAGAGCGACTGCGAATCCATGAACATCTGGCCGTCCCAGCCCTCGGCCTCGACGCCGCGCGCCAGTTCGGGCGTCGCCCCGGTGTTCGAGCCGCCGGCCCGCCAGATCTCCAGCATCGTCTCTCTCCCTCGCTGTCCGCAATGCAGCCGGTTACGCGGACGGAGTCAAATGCCGTGCCGGGCTTTCAGTCCTCGCGGTCGAGCTGCCGCAGCACTTCGGCGATCACCGCGGGGTCGCCGGGAAAGCCCAGGTGGTTGCAGCGCAGCGCGATCGCGCGGTCGCGCTCGCCGGGCCGGCCGCAGGCCGATCGCGGCGCGATGACGCCGTCGCGCGGGCTCCACAAGGCGATCGTCGGCACCGGCGGCCTGGCCGCGGTATCGCACCGGACCGGCGGTTCGTCGACGGTGTGGCCGGTGATCGCCTGATAGGCGCGCCAGCCGTTGTTGGCGCGGCGATCGCCGGAAAAAGGTGTGCCCATCGTGATCACCTTGCCGACCGCAGCCGGCTGGCGGCAGGCGATCTCACGCGCGAACAGGCCGCCGAGGCTCCAGCCGACAAGCGCGACCGGCTGGCCGTGGGCCTGCGCCATCGCATCGACACGGCGCATCAGGAAAGCGAAATTGCCGGGCGTCGGCCCCAGGTTGAAGCCGAGGCCCCAGTCATCGACGCTGTGCCCGGCACCCCGGAGCGCCTGCCGCATCCGCCGCATCCGGCCCGGATGAGAGCCGAAACCGGGCAGCAGCATCACCGGCTGCGGCCGCAGCGCGACATGGTGCCGGATTCCGGCCGGACGCACCCGGTCCACGAGCGCGCCCAGTTCGGCCAGCAGCAGCCGCAAGGACGGGCCGCTGACGCCATCGGGCCGCGGCTGGCGCGCCAGCTCCGTGCGGCGGGCCAGTTCCCTGCCGGCATCGAGCGCCGCTGCGCGCAGATTTCCGATCATCGCCACTGTCCGCCGTGCCTGCAATCGCTCCGGTCCAATCCGAAGCGGAATATTTCTGGAGCAAGATGCGTGATTTGTGAATCACGCATCTTGCTCCAGGTTTTTGTTGTCGCATCGTTTTTTGCGCAAAACCGGTTCCCACTTTTGCGCACGATGCTCTAGCCACGCAAAAACTACGCAGGCTGAACGCCTGCCGGTGCAAGTTCTGGACTCATGCGGCGCGATGGTGTGAACTCGGGCA
>JAITWR010000138.1 GCA_031285165.1 Novosphingobium sp. | reverse complement strand
GCGGGATCGAGCGTGTACGGTAATTGTGCCCGCCTACGGTCTGCGGCCACAGGCAGAAGGTGCAGCGGCTCTTGCATCCGCGGCCGGTGTAGAAGCTGACGTAGGGGTGCTTCAGATAGCCGATGAAGTAGTTCTCGATCTTGAGATCGCGCTTGTAGATCGGGCTGACGAAAGGCAGTTGGTCCATGTCCTCGATCACCGGGCGGTCGGGATTGTGGACGATTTCGCCTTCGGTGTTGCGCCAGGTGATCCCCTGGACCTCGGCGAGCGGCATGTCCCTGGCGATGTCGAGGATGGTGAAATCGAATTCGTTGCGCGCAACGAAGTCGATCGCGGTCGATGCCTCTATCGAGGCTTGCGTCTCGACCGCCACTTTGGCGCCGATCAGGCCGATCATCAGCGCCGGATTGCGTGCCTTCAGCAGTTCGGCGGTGCGGATGTCCTGCGAGAACGAGGGCGTCGAGGTGTGCAGGATCACGAGATCGTGAACATCGGCTTCGTGCGCGATGTCGTCCCAGGAAAGGTCATGCGCCGGCGCGTCGATCAGTTTCGATCCCTCGACCATCGCCGCGGGCTGGGCAAGCCAGGTGGGATACCAGAAGGACCGCACTTCCCGCCTGGCCTGATAGCGCGCGCCGGCGCCGCCGTCATAGCCGTCGAAGGAAGGAGCTTGCAGGAACAGCGTGCGCTTCATCAATTCTCTCTTTCAGGCAGCAATACGCCCGTCATGCCGCATTGTAAGGCGGCTGCCGCGCCAATCAATCTTTCGTGCGACAAAACTGCCGGTAAAGGCGAGGAACTCGATACATTCGATCGCCGGGATCAGCCAATAGGGCGCGGAGGGTTCCTGCGCGCGGCGATCGACAGCGGCGGCGAGGGCGATGCGAATCACGAGGCTTGCCGCAGCCAGCGGCAAGCCGACCGCGGGCACGAACGCGGCGGCAAGCAGCGCCAGCGGCAGCGGATAGGTGACGGTCGAAGCGAGATGCCGCATCGGTGCGATGCTGCGGATCGTCGCCGCCCAGCGCAGCTTCTGCCGCCACAGCGCAGCGAAGCTGCGTTCCGCGCAGCCGTGGACGAGCAGCACCGGGGCGAGCACGACGCTTTGCCCCGTCCCGGCGACAGCCTGACCGATCGCATAGTCGTCGGCGAGCACGTCGGCAAAACGCTCGAACCCGCCGATCGCATGGAGCGTTTCGCGGGTGAGGGCGATCGTCGAGCCCATGCAGGGCCGGGCCATGCCGGTCACATAGCCCAGGATCACGCCCGGCAGCGCGACATAGCTGATGCCGCCCGCCGAAAGCTGCGACCACAAGCCCGCGTCGGCCCGCCCGCGATAGGGGCAAGTGACCGCGCCGACGCCGGGCTGCGCCAGGGCCTCGGTGATAGTGGAGAGGTAGTCGGGCGCGACGGCCATGTCGCTGTCGCTCAGTACCAGAACCCGGTGGCGCGCGGCCGGCAGCATGTTGGCGAGATTGGCGATCTTGCCGTTGGCCGGTGATCGGTCGGAATTGGCGACGAGAACGATGTCCCTGTCGGGATAATCCTGCCGGAGCTGTTCCGCCACGGCCGTTGCGGCATCCGATCTGTCGGCCACGCCGCAGACCATCTGCACCGGCCCGCCATAGTTCTGGACAAGGAAGCTCGCCAGATTCTGCCGCAGCCTCGGCTCGGCGCCGTGGAGCGGCTTGAGCAGGGTGGCGCCGGCCGTGTCCGTGCTGCGTGCCGGCTGCCGGCCGAAGAATCGCAGCAGCAGCACGGCCGCCACGATCTCGAACACGCATCCCGCGGCGGCGAGCACGACAAGCAGCATGCCGGTCCAGTAAGATGCGCTCAGGGCCATGGCGTGCGCTCATAGGCGGCAATTGTCCTGTCGTCATGGGGGGAATGCCGTCATGCAGACGCGCCGGGGGATAATGTCCGGGCGCAGCGGAGGCGCGGTTGACTCATTCGGATGAGATTCGCACATAGGCCCCGTCGCTGACCGCGCGGGAGAGTTCCTGCGATTCGCGGGGATTGCCCCCCGGGGACCGCAGGGCGCCGAAGGAGCAACCGCCCCGGAATCTCTCAGGCCAAAGGACCGCGCCCGGTCGATAGCGATGCTCTGGAAAGTGCTCCGCCCTGCGCGGGGCCGCCGAAGGGGTAACTTCGTGCCGGTCTCCGGGTGAGACTTTAGCGGGGGAAAGCTCTCAGGCTTCCGTGACAGAGGGGGCACCTGACCGGTGTGCCATGCTGTGCGGAGCTATGTCTTGAGCGAAACGAACGACAACGACGATCCCGAAACCCGGCCCGAAACCCGGCCCGAAACCCGGGCGGAGCCGCTGGCCCTGCCGCTCGACGCCTGGCACCGCGCGAAAGGCGCGCGGATGGTCGCGTTCGCCGGCTATGCCATGCCCGTCCAGTATGAGGGCATCATCGCCGAACACCTGTGGACGCGTGAGAGCGCCGGGCTGTTCGATGTCAGCCACATGGGCCAGCTTACCGTCGCGGGAGAGGGGGCGGTCGCGGCGCTCGAGGCGCTGATGCCGGGTGACTTGCAGGCCCTGAAGCCGGGGCGGATGCGTTATTCGCTGCTGCTCGATGAAAGCGGCGGCATCCTCGACGATCTGATGATCACGAACCGCGGTGATCATTTCTACGTGGTCGTCAACGGCGCGACCAAGTGGGATGATATCGGTCATCTGCGCGAGCATCTGCCTGACGATATCACGCTCAACCATCTCGACGAGCACGGGCTGCTGGCGTTGCAGGGGCCGAAAGCGGCCGCCGCGCTGGGCCGCCTGGGCCTGACACCGGCTTCCGGCGGCATGCCGATGCCGGACGGGCTGAAGTTCATGCAGGCCGCTGCCTTCTTCTGGGAGGGCAAGCCGCTCGGCATCAGCCGTTCGGGCTATACCGGCGAGGACGGTTTCGAAATCTCGGTGCGTGCCGGGGATATCGCCGCGCTGGCCGATGCGCTTGCGGCGCAGCCGGAAGTCAGGCCGGTCGGCCTGGGCGCGCGTGATTCGCTGCGGCTGGAAGCCGGTTTGCCGCTCTACGGCCACGACCTTTCCGAAAAGACCGATCCGGTCAGCGCCGGCCTTGCTTTTGCTATTCCGAAGCGCCGCCGCGCCGATGGGGGCTTCCCCGGCGCCGGGCGCATCGTGCAACTGCTTGCCGGGGGTGTGCCGGCCCTGCGCGCCGGCCTCGCGCTCGACGGCCGCATGGCCGCGCGCGAGGGGGCCGTGGTGCTTTCGGGCGACCGTGAGGTCGGCGCGGTCACTTCGGGCGGTTTCTCGCCTTCGCTGCAAAGGCCGATCGCCATGGCCTATGTCGAGGCTGCGCTTGCCGCGCCGGGCACGCGCCTCGAGATCGACGTTCGCGGCAAGCGCCTCGCCGCCATGGTCGTGCCGCTGCCTTTCGTCCCCCATCGCTATCACCGCTGAGGAGCCTGCCCATGAGCCGTTATTTTACCCGGGATCACGAGTGGATCGAAGTCGAGGGCGACACCGGCACGGTCGGCATTACCGACTATGCCCAGGGCCAGCTCGGCGATATCACTTTCGTCGAGCTGCCGGCGGCCGGTCAGGCGGTGAAGAAGGGCGATTCGGTCTCGGTGGTCGATTCGGTAAAGGCCGCCTCGGACATCTATACCCCGGCCAGCGGTGCAGTGACCGACGTGAACCACGCGCTCGCCGATGAGCCCGAGCTGGTCAATGCCGACGCGGAAGCGGGCGGCTGGCTCTACCGCCTGAAGCTCTCCGATCCGGGCGAGCTTGGCGGTCTGATGGATCGGGCGGGGTACGAGGAATACGTCGGGGGGCTTTGAATCGATGCGCTACTTGCCCCTCACCCCCGCCGACCGGGCCGAGATGCTTGGGCTGATCGGCGCGGCTTCGATCGACGACCTGTTCAGCGATGTTCCTGCCGAAGCGCGCCTGTCCGGCCCGATCGCCGGCCTGCCGATGCACGCCAGCGAAATGGCGGTCGAGCGCCACATGGCCGCGCTTGCGGCGAAGAACCTCAGCGCCGGGGCCGCGCCGTTCTTTCTCGGCGCGGGTGCCTATCGCCACCATATCCCCGCTTCGGTCGACCACCTGATCCAGCGGGGCGAGTTTCTCACCGCCTATACGCCCTATCAGCCCGAGATCGCGCAGGGCACCCTGCAAGTGCTGTTCGAATTCCAGACCCAGGTGGCGCGGCTGCTGGGCACCGACATCGCCAATGCCTCGATGTACGACGGCTCGACCGCCTGCTGGGAAGCGATCGCCATGGCCGGCCGCGTCACCGGGCGGAAGCGGGCGGTGCTGTCGGGCGGCCTGCATCCGCACTACGTTGCCAGCGTTCAGACGATGGCGCGTTTCACCGGCGATACGATCGATGCCCGCACGCCGAAGCTCGACGCGGCGCCTGACGATGCCGGGGTGATCGCTGCGATCGACGGCGAGACGGCCTGTGCGGTGGTGCAGTATCCCGACATCCTCGGCCGTATTCCGGATCTTGCCGCCATCGCCGCGGCGACGCAGGCCGCGGGCGCGCTGCTGGTGGTGGTCGTGACCGAGCCCGTCGCGCTTGGACTGCTGGAGGCGCCCGGCAAGCTCGGCGCGGATATCGTCGTGGGTGAGGGACAGTCGCTGGGCGTCGGGCTGCAATTCGGCGGGCCTTATCTCGGCCTGTTCGGCTGCCGTGAAAAGTTCGTCCGGCAGATGCCGGGGCGCCTGACCGGGCAGACCGTCGATGCCGACGGCCGGCGCGGCTTCGTGCTGACGCTTTCCACGCGTGAGCAGCACATCCGCCGCGAGAAGGCGACCAGCAATATCTGCACCAGTTCAGTGCTTTGCGCGCTTGCGTTCAGCATTCACATGACGTTGCTGGGCGGTGAGGGGCTGGCGCGGCTGGCCGCGATCAATCACGGCCGCGCGCAGGCGCTTGCGGCGCGGCTGGCCGGGGTGCCGGGTGTTCGGCTGCTCAACGATGCCTGGTTCAACGAGTTCACCGTGCTGCTGCCCGGCGATGCGCGTGAGGTCGTGCGGGCGCTGGCCGATCGGCAGGTGCTTGGCGGCGTATCGCTTGGCCGGCTCTATCCCGGCGTGCCCGAACTGCGCCGCGGCCTGCTGGTCACGGCGACAGAAACCGCCACCGACGAAGATATCGAGACGCTGGCGACGGCGCTCGGCGAGATTCTGGAAGGAATGCCGGCATGAACGCGCCCAACACATCCGGCTGGCGTCCGGCGATGGGGCCGGCCGGCGATGCCGAAGCCGGCCTGGCCACGGCCAGCGGTGACAGGGGCCTGATGGTCGAGGAGCCGCTGATTTTCGAACTGGGCGCCGGGAATGGCTGCGGCGTCGATTTCGACCAGTCTGGCCCGGAACCGCTGCCGCTGCCGTCGCTCTCGCGCTTCCTGCGCAAGTCCGCGCCGGCGCTGCCCGGCCTGTCCGAGCCCGATGCGATGCGGCACTATACCCGCCTCTCGCGGCAGAATTACGCGATCGATCTGGGGCCGTTCCCGCTCGGCTCCTGCACGATGAAGCACAATCCGCGGCTCAACGAGAAGACCGCGCGGCTGCCCGGCTTCGCCGATATCCACCCGCTCCAGCCGCAGCAGACCGTGCGCGGGGCCTTCGAGGTGATCCACCAGCTTGCCCATTGGCTGATCACGCTCACCGGCATGGAAGCCGTCGCGATGTCGCCCAAGGCGGGCGCGCATGGCGAGTTGTGCGGCCTGTTGTGCATCCGCGCCGCGCATGATGCCAGGGGCAGTGCGCGCCGGGTCGTGCTGGTGCCCGAAAGCGCCCATGGCACCAATCCCGCCACGGCCGCTTTCGCGGGCTACCGCGTGGAAAGCATCCCCGGCACGGCGGACGGCCGGGTCGACCTTGCGGCGCTGAAAGCGCGGCTGGGCGGCGGGCGGGACAGCGACGTTGCCGGCGTGATGATCACCAATCCCAACACCTGCGGCCTGTTCGAGCGCGACATGCGGGCGATATCCGGGGCGGTCCACGCTGCCGGCGGTTACGTCTATTGCGACGGGGCGAACTTCAACGCGATCGTCGGCAAGGTGCGCCCCGGCGACCTCGGCATCGATGCGATGCACATCAACCTGCACAAGACCTTTTCGACCCCGCACGGCGGCGGCGGGCCGGGCTCGGGGCCGGTGGTGCTGTCGGCGGCGCTCGCGCCTTTCGCGCCGTTGCCGTTCGTCACCCGCGACACGGATGGCACGGTGCGGCTGGTCGAGGAGGAGGACGCGCCTGCGGACGGCCCGCAGACTTTCGGCCGCATGGCCGCGTTCCATGGCCAGATGGGCATGTTCACCCGCGCGCTGACCTATATCCTCAGCCACGGCGCCGACGGTCTGCGCCAGGTGGCCGAGGATGCGGTGCTGAACGCCAACTATGTGCTGCGCAGCCTGGACGGCGTGCTCGATGCGCCGTTCGGCGGGAGCGGCCCCTGCATGCACGAAGCGCTGTTCAGCGATGCCGGTCTGCCCGAGGGTTTCTCTACGCTCGACATTGCCAAGGGGCTGATCGACGAGGGGTTCCACCCGATGACGATCTATTTCCCGCTCGTCGTTCACGGTGCGATGCTGGTCGAGCCGACCGAGTGCGAGAGCCGGCAGGGCCTCGACCGGCTGATTGCCAGCCTGCGCGCGGTGGCGGAACGGGCGCTGGCAGGCGACGAGACGCTGAAATCCGCCCCTCGCTTCGCCCCGCGCCGCAGGCTCGACGAGACTCGCGCGGCGCGCAAGCCGGTGCTGACCTGGCAGGGCCACGTCCAGCCGCCAGCAGCGCCGAGCCTGAGCGAAACCGGCGGGGGCTGACCGGGGGCCGGGGGTTTTACCGCTTCTTGTGCATGGTGTCGGAGCCGGCCTTGCCGACCGATTCGATATCCCGGCCGACACCTTTGACCGTGTTGCAGGCGGCAGCGGTGAGGGCGATCGCGCCCGCGGCAAGCGCGAAAATGAGCTTCCTGACCATGTTGTGATCCTCTTCCGATTTCCAGGGCGGCGATATCCGCCGGATGTTCAGCCTTCGACGTGCTCGGCCAGTACGGTAAGCCCGTTGGCGCCGACTTCGGCGAAGCCGCCGGTGATCTGGATTTCCTCGGGCGCGCCGCTTTCGGTCCTGTAAATCTTCAGCGCGCCGTCGCGGATCGTCGACATGAAGGGCGCGTGGCCCTCAAGCACGCCGAACTCGCCCTCGGAGCCGGGGACGACGACCATGTGGACATCGTCCGAACGGACCAGACGGGCGGGGGTGACGAGTTCGAAGTGGAGCATGGCTATTTCGCTCTCTCTGTATAGCTGATCGCCGCAGAAGGTTGGCGATAGTTCTCGATGATTATGAACCGTGCAATCGCCGATGGATCGGCTGGAACTGGACCTTCGAAAACGTCCGCCTTGGCTCCATCTTTGTCGCCACCGGTTATACGGGCAAGTTTACTGCGAACAACTACGTCTCGCACTATGCCTGCAATCTGCTCATATCCCGTCCCAGCGTAATGGAGTGTGCATCGCCGCTCAATTGTGTCGAACCTCAACATCATGCTTCCAGTTCGATCGGTTGCCTTGAACTCGAATCTGGTCGGATCCGAGGATGAATTCGCCTCAAGGCCCAGCGGCGTAACCTTTTCGGCTTCTGGCGCGGTGTTTGATCGAACCAATGATGGGCAGAGATAGAATATCGCGTTGGTTGCGACGTGAACCGGTGACTTGGGGAATGCCTGAGCCACAACGGGCGAGGGACACACTACAACTGCTGTAAGCAGCCACAGCATAGCCCCACGCCCGTCCATAACCTTACGCTTCCTCGGCCAGCGTCTTGGCCTTTTCGATGGCCTCGTCGATGCCGCCGACCATGTAGAAAGCGGCTTCGGGCAGGTGGTCGTACTCGCCGTCGACCACGGCCTTGAACGAACGGACGGTGTCCTCGATCTGCACGAACTTGCCGGGGATGCCGGTGAAGACTTCGGCCACATGGAACGGCTGGCTGAGGAACTTCTGGATCTTGCGTGCGCGGGCGACGGTGAGCTTATCCTCTTCCGAAAGCTCGTCCATGCCCAGGATGGCGATGATGTCCTGAAGCGACTTGTACTTCTGCAAAGTTTCCTGAACGCGGCGGGCGGTGTCGTAGTGCTCCTGACCGACGACGCGCGGTTCGAGCACGCGGCTGGTCGAGTCCAGCGGGTCCACCGCCGGATAGATGCCCAGTTCCGAAATGGCGCGGTTCAGCGTGGTCGTCGCGTCGAGGTGGGCGAACGAGGTGGCCGGCGCCGGGTCGGTAAGGTCGTCCGCGGGCACGTAGATCGCCTGGACCGAGGTGATCGAACCCTTGGTGGTCGAGGTGATGCGTTCCTGAAGCGCGCCCATGTCGGTGGCGAGAGTCGGCTGATAGCCCACGGCCGAAGGAATACGGCCGAGCAGCGCCGACACTTCCGAACCCGCCTGGGTGAAGCGGAAGATGTTGTCGACGAAGAACAGCACGTCCTGGCCTTCCTGGTCGCGGAAATATTCGGCCATGGTCAGGCCGGAGAGCGCAACGCGGGCGCGGGCGCCCGGTGGTTCGTTCATCTGGCCGAACACGAGGGCAACCTTCGAACCGTCCGAGGTGGCGTTGCCGTCGGCATCCTTGGCGATGACGCCGGCGTCGAGGAATTCGTGGTAAAGGTCGTTGCCCTCGCGGGTGCGCTCACCCACGCCGGCGAACACCGACACGCCGCCGTGGCCCTTGGCGATGTTGTTGATCAGTTCCTGAATAAGAACGGTCTTGCCGACGCCGGCGCCGCCGAACAGGCCGATCTTGCCGCCACGTGCATAAGGCGCAAGCAGGTCGATGACCTTGATGCCGGTGACGAGGATCGCCGCTTCGGTCGACTGGTCGACGAATTCGGGAGCCTTGGCGTGGATCGGAGCGGTCAGGTCGCTGCCGACCGGACCGCGCTCGTCGATCGGCTCGCCGATGACGTTGAGGATGCGGCCGAGCGTCTTCGGGCCGACCGGCACCGAGATCTGGTTGCCGGTGTTGCGCACGTCCTGGCCGCGGGTCAGGCCGTCGGTCGAGTCCATGGCGATCGTGCGCACGGTGTTCTCGCCGAGGTGCTGCGCGACTTCGAGCACGAGGCGCTGGCCGTTGTTCTCGGTTTCGAGCGCGGTGAGGATCGCCGGCAGATCGCCAGCGAAGGTCACATCGACGACGGCGCCGATGACCTGGCTGATCTTGCCTGCGGTGGTCTGGTTCAGGGCGGGGGCGGTGGCCATTTTTCGTTCCTTACTTGAAAGTCTTGTCAAGACGTGCTGCTTCGAGTTCGTCCAGAGTTGGACGACTCCGCAAACGTCGCCATGTATTTAATGTCCCACGGATAAGAAATCGTCGCGTTCCTGTATGGTATATTCGCTCTATTTCAGATGAAAACAACAGATAGGTTGTTGGTACGATAAAAGCAAAAAGGTCGAATAATCTAAACGGAGCGAAATTCACAAAATTATTAGAGGCGACAGCAAGGGCAATATCGTAGATAATTTGACGGGAGGCGAAGAAAAGCGCTGCAATTGCCAGGAATATGGCAATTTTGTTCCTTGAAAAGAATAGGCCAAATGCCGACGAAACAAGCAGAATTACTTTCAGTGACGCCAAAATTTTATACCGGATGATTACGCCATCCAAGTCAGTGCCATAAGCGTCTAGCAACTGATCGCCCGCAGCCCAGACAAGAGCGGCCTGCCAGATTCCGATGGCAGCCAGAAGAAGCAAAAAGGCACAGAGGAGCAGAGGGCCAGCCCCCATCTCCGCACATCTTTGCTTATCTTCAGCCCAGCTCATTACAGCGCTTCCGCGCCAGCAATGATTTCGATGAGTTCGGTGGTGATCGCGGCCTGGCGGCTGCGGTTGTACTGGATGGTCAGCTTGTTGATCAGCTCGCCGGCGTTGCGCGTGGCGTTGTCCATGGCGGTCATCGACGCGCCCTGTTCCGAGGCCGAGTTTTCCAGCAGCGCACCGAAAATCTGCGTGCGCAGATAGCGGGGCAGCAGCGCGGCGAGGATTTCCTCCTCGTCCGGTTCATATTCGACGACGGCCGCCCCGGAAGCACCGGACCCGCCGGCGGGCGCCGGTACGGGGATGATCTGCTGCGCGGTGGGTTCCTGCAACAGCGCGCTGCGGAACCTCGAATAGAACAGGTGCGCAACGTCGAAGCCGCCCTTTTCGTAGAGCGTCACCAGTTCGTCGGCGATCCGCTCGGCCTCGGCATAGCCGGGCTCGCGGACTTCGGTGGTGTCGAACTGCGCCACGATCGACTTGGCATAGTCGCGGCGGATCGGCGCGCGGCCCTTGCGCCCGACCAGGTAGAACCGGACGGTCTTGCCCTGTGCCAGAAGCTCCTGCGCCTTGAGCTTGGCGGCCTTGACGATGTTCGAGTTGAACGCGCCGGCGAGGCCCTTGTCCGAATTGGCGACGACAAGCAGGTGGACCTGATCGCTGCCGGTGCCGGCCAGCAGCTTCGGCGAGTTCTCGCTTACCGTGATCTTGCCGGCGAGACTGCCCATGACTTCGGCGAGGCGCGCGGCATAGGGGCGCGCGGCCTCGGCCGCGGCCTGCGCCTTGCGCAGCTTCGCCGCGGCGACCATCTGCTTGGCCTTGGTGATCTTCTGGGTCGACTTGACCGAGTTGATCCGGCCTTTGAGTTCCTTGAGGCTGGCCATTCAAACTTCCTGGTTGAGCGGGCGAGGGGAAACTTCGGAAAGGTAGTTTTCGATGTCGGCCGTGGAGCCGAACAAACCCACCTGATCAGATAACCAGCAGGAGCCGGCATATTCGTCGCCGGCCTGGTGCATTTCCTGATCTATCTGAAATAACCCGTCATCTCTCTCGTAGATCGCGAAGCGGATCGCGGCGTTTTCCGTCTCGATCCGCTTCGTCAACTTCATTTCAGGCGAACTGCTTGCCGAACGTGTCGAGCGCGTCGACCAGCTCGGCCCTGGCGTCGTCGCCCAGGTCGCGGCTGTCGCGGATCTTGCCGAGCAGGGCGCCGCGTTCTGCGCGCATCCAGCTCAACATCTCGGCCTCGTACTCGGTGACGCGGTCGGTCGCGATGCCGTCGAGGTAGCCGTTGGTGCCGGCGAAGATCGACACGGTCTGCTCCTCGAAAGGCAGCGGTGAGAACTGCGGCTGCTTGAGCAATTCGGTCAGGCGCGCGCCGCGGTTCAGCAGTTTCTGCGTCGAGGCGTCGAGGTCCGAGCCGAACTGTGCGAAGGCCGCCATTTCGCGGTACTGCGCCAGTTCCAGCTTGATCGAGCCGGCGACCTTCTTCATCGCCTTGGTCTGCGCCGACGAGCCGACGCGCGACACCGACAGGCCGACGTTGATGGCCGGGCGGACGCCCTGATAGAACAGGCCGGTTTCGAGGAAGATCTGGCCGTCAGTGATCGAGATCACGTTGGTCGGGATATAGGCCGACACGTCGCCCGCCTGCGTCTCGATGATCGGCAGGGCGGTCAGCGAGCCGGCGCCCTGTTCGTCGTTCATCTTCGCCGCGCGTTCGAGCAGGCGGCTGTGCAGGTAGAACACGTCGCCGGGATAGGCTTCGCGGCCCGGCGGGCGGCGGAGCAGCAGCGACATCTGGCGATAGGCGACGGCCTGCTTGGAAAGGTCGTCGTAAACGATCACGGCATGCATGCCGTTGTCGCGGAAGAACTCGCCCATCGTCGCGCCGGTGTAGGGTGCGAGGTATTGCAGCGGCGCGGGCTCCGAGGCGGTCGCGGCGACGACGATGGAATATTCCATCGCGCCGTTTTCTTCGAGCTGGCGGACGATCTGCGCGACGGTCGAGCGCTTCTGGCCGACGGCGACATAGATGCAGTAGAGCTTCTTGCTCTCATCGTCGCCGGCGTTGACGCCCTTCTGGTTGATGAAGGTGTCGATGGCCACGGCGGTCTTGCCGGTCTGGCGGTCGCCGATGATCAGTTCGCGCTGGCCGCGGCCGATCGGCACGAGGGCGTCGATCGCCTTGAGGCCGGTCTGCACGGGTTCATGCACCGACTTGCGCGGGATGATGCCGGGGGCCTTGACCTCGACGCGCTTGCGCTCGGCGTTCTCGATCGGGCCTTTGCCGTCGATCGGGTTACCCAGAGCATCGACGACGCGGCCGAGCAGGCCCTTGCCGACGGGAACGTCGACGATCGTGCCGGTGCGCTTGACCTGATCGCCTTCCCTGATCTCGGCGTCCGAGCCGAAGATCACGACGCCGACATTGTCGGCTTCGAGATTGAGCGCCATGCCCTGCACGCCGTTGGCGAATTCGACCATCTCGCCGGCCTGGACCTTGTCGAGACCGTGGATGCGGGCGATGCCGTCACCGACGGACAGCACCGAGCCAACTTCCGAGACCTGGGCCTCGGTGCCGAAGTTGGCGATCTGGTCCTTGATGACCCTGGAGATTTCTGCGGCGCGGATATCCATTGTTCTAGCCTTCAGCCTTTCATCGCGTTCGCGAGGGAGTTGAGACGGGTGCGGATCGAGCTGTCGATCTGACGGCTGCCGATCCTGACGACGAGGCCACCGAGAATCTCGGGGGCGACGCTCGCCTTGAGTTTGATTTCCTTGCCTTCGCGCGCCTTGAGGCGAGCCGCGAGCTGGGCAAGCTGATCGTCGTTCAGCGGGTGTGCGCTGGTCACTTCGGCGGCCACCTCGCCGCGCTGGGCAGCGGCGATCGCGGCAAAGGCGCGGACGATTTCGGGCAGGGCGGCGAGGCGGCGGTTGGCCGCGAGCACGCCGATGAAATTCCTGGCCAGCGCCGACAGGCCGAGCACACCGGCAACGGCATCCATCGCCCCGGCGGCATCGTCGCGGCTGACTTTGGGATTGCGAATCAGCGCGGCGAGATCGGATGAGGCCGCCAGGGCTTCGCCGAGCTTGTCGAGGTCGCTCTCGACGGCGGTTACAACACCCTGTTCACTGGCCAGATCGAACAGCGCAGAGGCATAGCGCCCTTGCAGACTGGCCGTAATGCCGCCGGAATTCTCCACGCGCGTCGGTTCCCTCTTACCGGATGGGCAGGCACGCTAAAGCCGCGCGAAAATCGCCCGGCGGCCCGCAGACGGGGGGCGCATAGCGACGATTTTATTGCGATGCAAGGCCGGTGCGGCAAACGCGCGCAAAGCGCTTTTCCAAACCGGCGCCCGGAATATCGGCCGGCTTACGGAACGCTTTCCGCCTTGCTGCAATGATAGACCAGTTGCTCGTTCGGCGCGCCGGGCAGCAGCGTCTTCAGTGCGATCTGGCCGGAACTCATCCGCCTTGCGGCGTCGGGGCCGGCGCCGCATTCGGCCGGATCCTGCTTCGAGCGCTCGCGGCGCAGGCTTGCCATGGTGTCGTAATCGAGCAGGTAGCGCTCGGCCTTGTAAACGCCGCTGGCCGGATCGAAGCTCGCGACGGTGACGGTCTCATCCCCGGCGGGGACGAAAACCCGGAACCAGCCTTCGGCGCCGCTGGCGAACTGGCTGTGGCTGTCGGCGCAGCCGTCGTCGCGCCAGTCGATGTGCAGGTCCGAAGTCGGCGAGACGGTGACGCGGCTGCGTTGCAGGTCGAGCACGCAGACGAGGTTGCCGGCGAGCGGCCGGGCCGGTGCTTTCGGCTTGCCGTGCCTGTGCATGTTGCCGATTATCTCGTCGGCTCGCCTGTCGATGTCGTCGAGCGAGGGGCGGGTCATCCAGGCGGCGACTGCTCCGCCCAGCAGGAGAAGCGTCAGAACCGCCGCGATGACGGCGTCGCGCTTGCGCTGCCTTTGCAGCACCAGAACGCCCGCGCCGCCGGCAGCGAGCGCGAGCAGCAGCGCGACACCGGCCGCCGCCATGCCGTTTTCGCGTGCGCCGATGATCTGGAGCTGTGCCTCGCGCCGCGCCTTGTCGGCGGCGATTCCGGCGAGGCGGGCGGCCTCGTCGGCGCGCAGGCGCTCACTTGCGGCGCGCTCGGCCTCGTCGCGGCTGAAGTCGGCCAGGCTGCGGCACGGTGCGCCGGTGGTCTGGGGCTGCACCTGCGCGTCGAGCAGGAAGCGCGACACCTCGCGCATGGAGACGGCGAAATAGAACTGCGAATCGGCATCCTGCGAAACGGTGCCGAAGCTGTTGACGCCGATCACCCTGCCGCAATCGTCGAGCAGCGGCCCGCCGCTGTTGCCCGCGCCGATCGGAGCGGTGTGGAGAAGCGTGTCGAACTGCTTGGACGATCGCCCGCCGGAGATGCTGCCGCGCGTTTTCACCGGGGGTGTCGGCGAAACCATGTCGCCTATGTTGAGGCCCTGGGCGACATCGACATTGCCGGGATAGCCCACCGCATAGATATCCTGCCCGTCGGAGACGGGGCCGGCATAGAGCGTCGCCACGGGCAGGCTGCCCGCCTCGGTCAGCCGCAGGAGCGCCAGATCGTTACCCGCGGAAACCGATACGACGCGCGCGAACCAGCCGCCCTTGCCTTCCGGCGGGACGATGCCGATGCGCATCGTGTCGTTCTCCTGCGCCGGTCCGATGACATGCGCATTGGTGAGAATGAGGTTCGGCCCGACGGCGACGCCCGAGCCGTGGCCGACAAGCGAGAGTTGCCCGGCGTCGTCGGAGATCAGCACGACCCGCACGACGCTGCGCGCGGCGGCGGCGATATCGGCGGGCTCGGCGTGGGCCGCGATTGTCGCGAGCGCGCAGGACAGGGCGGCGAGGAACAGCAGGACGGGGCGCAAGGCAGATCCTTCGACGGGCTCGGGACGGAGGTTTCCGATTGCGGTTTTAGGCGAGGCGCCGCCTCGACCGCAAGCAGCGGGAAGGCGAGGCGCGGAAATGGCTGGCCGGGCCGGTGAAAGGCTACCGCTACGGCGGTGCGCTTATGCGCGTGGAACTGCCCGCTGTGCTTGGCGGGTTTGCTGCCCGTCGAGGGGATGCCTTTTTCCGAATCCTCCATATCATCTTCGAATCATATGTTGAAACGATCGGCGTTCCATCGTTTCCGAGAGCGGGATGAAATCGTGCGCGGAGTGTGAGTTCGTTACACGTTGCGGCATCTAGTATCGCGTGGCCGGTGGATTTCGTGATTATGCAGTTCTTGACTTTTCCATCCGTGCCGACCGTCACGGTAAACCAGGCGATACCTTCCCAGCCATTGCGAAGAGCTCTCTGCGGATAGCCTTTCGAAGTGACCCACATTACATTCTTCGGAGTGTCCGTAGGTGGCGGCGCAGATATGTTTTCCGTGATGCCGTTCAGCAACAATAGTGCTACTATAATCATAATCACCCTCGAAGAAATATATTATATTATACGAAACTGTACGGATCGATATCCACGCTCACCCGCACGCCCTGGGGGAAAGCGAATCGCCCCAGCCACTCGCTGATGATCCGCTGCACTTCGGCCGAGCGCCGCGCGTTGATCAGCAGCCGGTAGCGATAGCGTCCGCGCAGCAAAGCCATCGGTGCAGGCGCCGGGCCGAGAATCGCCACGTCCGGCAGGTGCGGCCGCGTGCCGCCGATCGCGCGAGCGGCATCGCGGGCTTCGGCTTCGTTTTCGGACGAGACGATGATCGCCGCCCAGCGGCCGAAAGGCGGGGCGCCGGCATCGCGCCGGGCCTCGGTCTCGGCCGCGTAGAAGGCGTCGCGGTCGCCCGCGGCCAGAGCGGTGATCACTGCCGCTTCGGGATGGCGCGTCTGGATCAGCACTTCGCCGGGCTTCTCGCCGCGGCCGGCGCGGCCCGCCACCTGGGCGATCTGCTGATAGGTGCGCTCTGCCGCGCGCAAGTCGCCGCCTTCGAGGCCGAGGTCGGCGTCGACCACGCCCACCAGCGTCAGTTCGGGGAAGTGATAGCCCTTGGTGACGAGCTGGGTGCCGACGATGACATCGATCAGCTTTTCCTCTGCCGCCGCGACGAAATCCGCGACCCGATCGGGTGTGTTCAGCGTATCCGAAGTCACCACCGCCACGCGGGCCTCGGGCATCAGGTCGGCCACTTCGTCGGCGATGCGTTCGACGCCGGGACCGCAGGCGACCAGGCAGTCGGGCGCGCCGCATTCGGGACAGGCATCGGGCACCGGCACTTCGTGCCCGCAATGGTGGCAGGCGAGGCGGCGCGACAGCCGGTGCTCGACCAGCCAGGCGGTGCAGTTGGGGCACTGGAAGCGATAGCCGCAATGGCGGCACAGCGTCAGCGGCGCATAGCCGCGGCGGTTGAGAAACAGCAGCGATTGTTCGCCCTTCGCCAGCCGTTCGCGCATCCCGGCGACGATGCGCGGCGCGAGCCAGCGGCCGCGCTCGGGCTGTTCGGCGCGCAGATCGATGACCGAAATGTCGGGTAGCCGCGCTCCGCCGAAGCGGTCGGGCAGGGCGATGCGGCGGTAGATGCCGGTATCGGCGAGGTACATCGCTTCGAGCGCGGGCGTGGCGCTGGCGAGAATCACCGGGATGCCCTCGAACCGCGCCCGGATCACGGCGACATCGCGGGCGTTGTAGCGCACCCCGTCATCCTGCTTGAAAGAGGTTTCATGCGCCTCGTCGACGACGATGAGGCCCAGTTGCCGGTAAGGCAGGAACAGTGCCGAGCGTGCGCCGACCACCACTTGCGCGCCGCCGTTTTCCGGGCCGGAGACGATCGCCCGCCAGGCCCGTCGCCGCTCGCTGGACTTGAGCGAGCTGTGCCATAGCACCGGCGGGACGCCGAAGCGCTGTTCGAATCGGCGCAGGAAATTCTCGGTCAGCGCGATCTCGGGCAGTAGTACCAGCACCTGCCGGCCCTGATCGAGCGCCGCGGCGACGGCTTCGAAATAGCATTCGGTCTTGCCCGAGCCGGTGACGCCGTCGAGCAGGAAGGGCGTGAAGCCGTGCTTTTCTACCGCCTCGACAAAAGTGTCGGCGGCGGCTTGCTGGGCATCGGACAGTGCCGGCACGGCGAAGTCGGTCCGGGCGCGGGGATAGGGGCGGTCGATGTCCACTGTCACCGGCTCCAGCAGCCCCGCGCCGACCATGCCGCGCAGTACGCCTTCGGATACGCTGGCGATGGCGGCAAGCTCGCGGATCGTCGCCTGTTCCCCCCGCAGCGCAGCGATCGCCGCCGCACGCCGGGGCGTGAGGCGCGAGGGTTCTTCGCCGGTCAGGCGATATTCGGTAGCCGTTCCGCCGCCGCGTAGCGCCGCGTTGCTGCCCAGCGCCATGCGGGCCACGGCAGAGATCGGCGCGACGTAATAATCGGCGGCCCATTCGATCAGCCGGCGCAGCGGCGCGGGCAGGGGAGGTGCGGGAAGCACTTCGATCAGCGGGCGCAGCTTGCTGTCCGGCACTTCGCCGGCGGGCAGGCGTTCGGGCTCCCAGACGATCCCGACGATCTGCCGCGGCCCCAGCGGCGCAACGACGATGGAGCCGGGCTCTATCGCCATTTCATTCGGAACGCGATAATCCAGCGCACCGAGTGCGGCATTGAACACGAGGAGTCGGACGCGATTCATCTCTTGCGGTCCATAGCCATACGCGCCCCATATGGGCATAGCCCCATTATCGAGCTTTGCTATCGAGAGGATTGCTGAATGACCGGAACCGAATACCCCGCCATCGATCGCCGCGGTTTCCTGGCCGGCGGCCTGACCGCCGGCGCGCTGCTGACGCTGCCCGGCGCGGTGCTGGCGCAGGATGCCGATACCGCGACCGAGGCGGTGCGCCGCCTGATGGCGCTTGCTTCCGGCAAGGCGCTGACCCGGCTCGGCCAGCCGAACGGTTTTCTGACCAGCACGGTGGCGCGGTTCGGCCTGCCGGTTCTTTTCGTGAAGCGTGGCGGCGCTCCTGCCGGGCCGCTTGCCGATGTGAAATTTCGCGAACAGCTCATCCAGCGGCTCAACATTCTGGCCGAGGCCGGTGCCCGCGGTGCCGTGCCGGTCGTGGCCGAAGCGGCGCGCAGGCTGGCGATCGCCGATGCGCCTGCCGTCCTGCGCGGCAAGGGGCCGACCGCCGCAACCAGTGCGATGCGTCTGGAAATGGGGGCGGGTCTGGTCAACGCGCTCAAGGCGCCGCTGGAGCGGGCCATGACCGAGGCGCAGGATCCCATCGTCGCGCAGGCGGTCGCGCAACTGCCCGGAGTCGCCATGGGCGATGTCGCCAATGCCGTCGCGCTGTCGGCCGACAACGGCATCTGGTACGAGATCGGCTCGGCCGAAGCGGATATCCGTGCCGATCCGGCGGCTACGGGGGATGCGGTGCTGATCGCCGCGCTGGGTGCCTGATCCGCAACTTGCGTTTCGCATCGGCTCCCGCCTCTGGCCCCGCGCCGCGGCCGGGCCTATAGCGGCGCGCCAATCGCCCTTGCAGGAGTTGCCATGAAGTTCTTCGTCGATACCGCCGACACCAGGGAAATCGCCGAGCTGGCCGAGACCGGCCTGCTCGATGGTGTCACCACCAACCCCTCGCTGATCCACAAGTCGGGCCGCGACTTCATGGAAGTGACTCGCGAGATATGCGCGCTGGTCGATGGGCCGGTGAGCGCGGAAGTCGTCGCGCTCGATCACGAGGGCATGATGCGCGAGGCCGAGGTGCTGCGGAAGATCGCGGATAATGTCTGCATCAAGGTGCCGCTGACGATCGATGGCCTCAAGACGTGCAGGAAGCTGACCGGCGACGGTACGATGGTGAATGTCACGCTGTGCTTCTCGGCCAACCAGGCGCTGCTTGCGGCCAAGGCGGGGGCGACCTACATCTCGCCTTTCGTCGGGCGGCATGACGACAACGGTTTCGATGGCATGGAACTGATCAGCGACATCCGCCTGATCTATGACAACTATGCTTTCGCGACCCAGATCCTCGCCGCCTCGATCCGCCATCCGATCCATGTGCTAGAAAGCGCGAAGATCGGCGCCGATGTTGCCACGATGCCGCCGGCGGTGATCCGCTCGCTGTTCAGGCATGTCCTGACCGACAAGGGTATCGAGGCATTCCTTGCCGACTGGGCGAAGACGGGGCAGTCGATTTGACAGTGTCCTGCGTTCCCGCGAAGGCGGGAACCTCAGGCGTCCGGGCGGCTCCCCTGCATAGGCACGAGGCCCCCGTCTTCGCGGGGACGCGAAAATGATGCATGGGTAATTGAATGTCCGACGAATCCCCTGCCGATCGTTTCAAGAGCGTGCTCACCGGCGCTTCGCGCGCGTTGGCGCATGATCCCGAGATCGAGGTCAACTGGACGGCCGACGCGCCCAGCCAGTCGGGCCACACCCTGCGCGTGCCGATGCCCGGCCGCAGCCTGCCGCGCGCTGCGGCGATGGAAGCGCGCGGCTTTGCCGACAGCTTCGCGCTGAAGCTGCGCCACCACAACGAGGCGCTGCACGCCCGCAATGCCCCCGCCGAACCTGCCGCGCGCGCCTGCTACGATGCGGTCGAACTCGTCCGCTACGAGGCGCTGGGCGCGAACGGCTATGCCGGCATCCGGGGCAATCTCGATGCCGCGATGACCGTGCGGATGGGGGCCGATCCGATCACCCGCGCCGCCAATGCCGAGGACGTGCCGGTGCAGGCCGCGCTGGCGCTGCTGCTGCGCGAGCGGCTGACCGGCCAGCCGGTTCCCGCCGGGGCGAGCCGGGGCGTCGATATGGTGCGCGGCTGGATCGAGGAGCGCGCGGGCGACGATTTCACCGCGCTTGCCGATTCGCTCGACGATCAGAAAGCGTTCCAGTCCCTGTCGCTCGACATGCTCCGGCATCTCGAACTCATCCGCGTTGAACCGCAGGACTCGCAGCCTGACGATGCCGACGACATGGACGGCGACGAGGAAACCGAGCAGGACGAGCAGGGCGACAGTTCGGGCGACGAGCAGCAGCCGGCCGAGATGGCTGCCGATGCCCGGCAGGGCGATGAGCAGGGCGAAAGCGAGAGCGAGGCAGAGACTTCCGACGAGACGCAGGAAGCCGACGCCGGCGATGACGGCGAGGAAGGCATGCTGCCCGTCCGCCCGAACCGCCCCTGGACCGACTTGCCCGAAAGTTTCGACTACAAGATCTACACGCAGGCTTTCGACGAGGTTATCGGCGCCACCGAGCTGTGCGACGAGGATGAGCTGGCGCGGCTGCGCGCCTATCTCGATGCCCAGTTGAAGGGCTTGCAGGGTGTCGTCACGAAGCTGGCCAACCGTCTCCAGCGCCGGCTCATGGCGCAGCAGAACCGTAGCTGGGACTTCGACCAGGAGGAAGGCATGCTCGACGCCGCGCGGCTGGCGCGCGTTGTCGTCTCGCCCGGCCATTCGCTGTCCTACAAGATCGAGCGCGATGTCGAGTTCAAGGACACGATCGTCACGCTGCTGATCGACAATTCGGGCTCGATGCGCGGACGGCCGATCTCGATCGCGGCGATCAGCGCCGACGTGCTCGCGCGCACGCTCGAGCGGTGCGGCGTCAAGACGGAGATCCTCGGTTTCACCACCCGCGCCTGGAAAGGCGGCCAGAGCCGCGAGGCATGGCTGGCGGGCGGCAAGCCGCAGCATCCCGGCCGGCTCAACGACTTGCGCCACATCGTCTATAAGAAGGCCGATGAGCCCTGGCGCCGCGCCCGCCGCAATCTCGGCCTGATGATGCGCGAGGGGCTGCTCAAGGAGAACATCGACGGCGAGGCGCTGCTATGGGCGCACACCCGCCTGCTGGCACGCCCGGAGGACCGCCGCATCCTGATGGTCATCTCCGATGGCGCGCCGGTCGACGATTCGACGCTCTCGGTGAACAGCGCCGGCTATCTCGAGCAGCATTTGCGCCGCGTGATCGACTGGATCGAGCGCCAGTCGCCGGTGCAGCTTGTGGCGATCGGCATCGGCCACGACGTGACCCGCTATTACCGCCGCGCGGTGACGATCATGGATGTCGAGCAACTCGGCGGCACGATGATCGAGCAGCTTGCGGGACTGTTCGAGGACGATTGAA